>JADFSS010000053.1:0-341 GCA_022560655.1 Candidatus Neomarinimicrobiota bacterium | reverse complement strand
AGCTGGTAAAACACTAACTTGAGAGCCTTTAGCTACACAATCAATGGCCGGGCCAACTAACTGTATAACTCCGCTCCAGCCACGTTTATCAACTATTACATGATATTAGTAAGTCAATTCTGCATGGACAAGTAAATTCACGGGCACCAGCACTTCTGCAATAGACAAGTGAAACAACTGGTAATATACGCCAACCATCGGAATAAAAGCTATGATGCTCCAGACAGCTCCAGCCCCACTATGATGAGTCTCACTTTGCCGAGGCCTCCACGAAGGTCATGGCGGCAGAGTTGATGCAGTAGCGCAGGCCGGTGGGTTGCGGCCCATCGCTGAACAGGTGG
>JADFSS010000052.1 GCA_022560655.1 Candidatus Neomarinimicrobiota bacterium | reverse complement strand
GATGGAGCTGGATACCGTGATCTACTGGACGGTGACGGACTTCATCAGCCTGGGTGATGTGGATGGCGATGGTCTGGACGAGATCGTCGCGGGTCACAGGCCCTCGGCGGGAGTTAATGAGCAGGAGCGACTCACGGCCGTTAACGCCGACGGCACGGTAGTGGACGGCTTCCCCATCGCCGGGATATTCGCCGGTCCCGCCCTCATTGCCAACCTCATGGACGATAGCCGGCCGGAATTGGTGGTGGTCAGGGAGGATGAGATCGTCATCTATAACCCCGAAGGTCGGGTACTGTCGCGGCTGGGGCTGCGTGCCGGTCCCGATGAACTCTTCCTCATGCACCTGGCTGATGGCCGTGTGGGTCTGGCCAACGGCGACCGCATCCACTGGTTTCATCCCGACGAACAGAACCCCCAATGGGTCACCGCTGAAGGCCGCCACGCCCGCAGCCGCTATTCCCTCAACGACGGCACCGAGAAGGCCGTGCAACCCGACATTCTCGATCCGGCCCGGGTATATAACTACCCCAACCCGGTAACGGGCGACAGGACCACCATCCGCTTTTACACCGGCACGGCCTCCAGCGCCACCATTCGCATCTACACGGTGGATGGTCTGTCGGTGGAAAAGGCCACCCTGCGCCCGCTAGTTTCCAACGACTACAACGAATGGGTCTGGGAGGTCGGTAGCAACCCTGCGGGGCTGTACTACGCGGTGGTGGAGCTGGAGGAGGGGGCGCAGCGCGCGTCCGCGCTGGTGAAAATTGCGGTGGTGCGATGAAGGCGGGACCGGCTGCAGGATTACGGTTCTTGCTGCTGGCCGCTGGGCTGCCGCTTCTGGTCCAGGGTCAGGAACTGTGGTTCAACCACCCCGAATTAGAGTGGCAGACCTTTGAGACGGACCATTTCCTTATCCACTATCACGAAGGTACGGAGCGTTCGGCTCGGGAGGCGGCCACGGTGGCCGAGAAAATATACGGTCCGGTAACTAACCTTTACGGCCACGAACCGGCTGCCAAGACCGAGATTGTGATCAAGGACGTGGACGACGTCTCCAACGGCATCGCCTATTACTACGACAACAAGATCGAAATTTGGGCCCGGCCGCTGGACTTCGATCTGCGGGGCAGCCACCGCTGGATGCAGGACGTCATCACGCACGAGTTCGTGCACATCGTCCAGCTGGCCACGGCCATGAAGTTCTCCACGCGCATACCGGGACTCTACTTCCAGATTCTGAACTACGAGGATGAGAAGCGGGACGATGTCCTCTACGGCTATCCCAATGTCCTGGTCTCATATCCCTATCCGGGGGTCAACATCCCGCCCTGGTTTGCCGAAGGGGTGGCTCAATTCATGTATCCGGGCGCCAATTACGACTTTTGGGATTCCCACCGCGACATGCTGTTGCGCGACCGGACGTTGAATGGGAAGGTGCTGAGTCTGAGCGCGATGAACAGTTTTGGCAAGCGGGGCATTGGCAACGAGAGCGTTTACAACCAGGGTTTTGCCTTGGTGCGCTACATCGCCGGGCGGTTTGGCGAGGCGGCGCTGGCGGAGATTTCACGGCTCATGTCCGCGCCCCTGGCTGTGTCCGTTAGCCGGGCCATCAAGCGCGCCACCGGTGCGTCCGGGCGGCAGCTCCACCGGGAGTGGCTGGCGTCGTTGGAGAAGGGCTACGCTAGCGACATGGCGCTGGTGGGAGCCTCAGCGGTGAGCGGTGAGGTCCTCATTGACCAGGGGTCGAGCAATCTGCATCCTGTCTGGCACCCCCGGGAAAGAAAATTTGCGTTTCTCTCCAACCGCGCTGCGGACTATTTCGGCCAGACCGACTTGTATCTGTACGACTTTGCCACGGAAGAGGTCGAGAAACTGGCCGGCACTGTGGTGTCGGCCCCCTGCTGGTCTGTCGATGGCAAGACGCTCTACTACGCCGGGCGCACTGAGCCGGGGAGGACCGGAGCAAAGTGGCTGGACCTGTTCGCCTACGACCTGGACGCTGGAGAGCGGGAGCAACTCACCTTCGGCCAGCGGGCCACCTCCCCGGTTCTGCTGGATAGCGGCCAGGCCATTGCCTACCTCACCGTTTGGGATGGCACTTCCAACATTCACCGGCTGGAGCTGGCCGGCGGAAAGATCGATACGCTGACCCATTTCACAGCTGGGGAATACATCCATTCGCTCACCTTGGATGAGGTCGACAGCCTGATTATTTTTGATGTAACGCTGAATCATGGTCGGCGCCTCTGGCAGCTGCGGCTAGCGGACGGAAGCGTGTCCTCCCGCGCGAATAATTTGCCCGCCGACAGCGACGTGCGCGACCCCTTTGCCGACGACAGGGGCCTGTTGATGGTCACCGATGCCAGCGGGGTCTTTAACCTCTACTGGCAGGGGCGTGGCGCCGACGGCGGCTACGGCACCAACGTGATCGGGGGGGCGTTCATGCCGTCGCGGAACGGGCATGGGCAGCTGCTGTACAGCCTTTACCAGGACGGTGGCTACAAGATCGCCTACCTGGCGGATCCACAACCGTTGGCAGCCTCCCAGGTGGGCGTGCCCCCGGATCGACGCCCCGCCCGGCCCAGCTCCCCGCAGGCGTCCCCGGACGCGACCTTGAGCTCCCGGTCCTATCAGGAAACCATGTCGCGGCCGTTTCTGCTGCCCCGCCTGATGCTGGATTACGGGACACTCAAGCCGGGGCTATATCTGTACGCCAACGAAGTACTGGATCGCCTGACGATGTTCGGTGGGGCTAGCCTGAATAGGCTCGGGGACACCGATTACTTCCTCCTGTTCGAATTCCGCAAATTCCGCCCCACCCTCTATGCCCAGATCTTTTCCGTGCGCCGACACGTGACGAATAAATTCAAATGGTACGACTACGAGGGCACCGACGACCTGCGCTTCACCTTGCTGGAGGGCATCGCCGGAGGGCGCTTCCCCCTTGGGGCGCACCGCTTCTGGCTGGAAATGAGCCTCAGTCAGTACCGTGAGCATATCAAGCAGCGATTGGCGGACCTGAGCGGCGGCTTTTCATTTCCCTACTTCCGTGGGGCCAGCCTCGCTGCGCGCTGGCAACTGGTCAGGCGCAAACCCCAGTACGGCGGGAACATGTTTCCCAGCCGGGGGTATGAATGGCAGGCGGAGGTGCGAGCTGAGAGGAACGGCCTCATCGGCGGTTTCGGCATCAGCGAAGACTACGGCACCCTGGTGCCCGAGTTTGTGGAACATAATACCTATCGACTGACCTTAAATTTCAAGCGCTATGCGGCCCTCAACAGGCGTTACCGGGTTACCGCCGCCTACGATCTAAGGCTTGGCTGGCTGTCCAACCAGAATGTGGACGACTTTTTCGCCTTCTTCGGGGGTGGATCGCCGGGCCTGCGAGGGTATACTTTCTATGACAGTACGGCCCAGGGGTCGAATCTTATGATTCATACTTTGGCCATTCGTGCGCCCCTGGTCCTGGAGCGAAATATTTCACTCGCTCAGCTGATTGTGCAAAACGTATCACTGGGTCTGGTGGTCCAGGCCGGGGATGCCTTTCAAGGCTCGTGGCTGCGGCACATTTACAAGACCTCGGCAGGGGTGGAACTGCGGGTAAACGGGAGCAATTTTTACGTCTTTCCATTTGCCTTGTCGTATGAGGTGCACCGTCCGTTAGGCCATGATTTTCGAGGCTACCGCCACTACCTTACGCTGCTGTTCGATTTTTAGGGAGTAACGATGACCAGAGGCCCAATCATTGCCTGGATGACCTTGCTGGGGATCGCCCAGGCAGCGGCACCGGTGGCCCCGCGCTATCCGCAGCTGTCCAACCCCCTGGTGCAGGGCTACCTTGCCACTCCGCAGTCCGCCAGTTGGCTGGAAGGCCGCCCGCTAGCTTTCCAGCCCGGCGGCACACAGTCCATCGACAGTCTCGGCGCCATTGACGTGAACAGCCCCAACTACCGTTATCCCGGCAGGGCCATGGTTTTGTCGCTGATGGTGCCGGGTGCCGGGCAGCTCTACGTCGGCCGGCCCCTGAAAGCGGTGCTGTTTCTCGGTGTAGAGGTGGCGGCAATCGTCACCTGGGACCGCTACCGGAGGTTGGGGGACAGCAAGACCCAGGCGTTCAAGGCTGCGGCGGATGAGCATTGGGATTTTCGGCACTGGCTGGCCACCTTCGCGCTCTACCAGACCGGCCAGTGGGGACCGGAGGTTGGGCAGGTTTACGTGGGTCCGAAAGGCACCCATCACCTGGAATTTTTTGTCGACATGGACGGAGATGGCCGGCCGGAAATCTTTGGCAACACCAGCGATGACAGTAAGCGCCTCCTGCAGCTGCTTGCCAGTCCCGATACAAACAGGTTTGTATTCATCCAGAAGAATAATGAGTATTACGAAAACATTGGTAAATACAATCAGTTTTTTTCGGGCTGGGACGATGCCGACCCCTTTCTCTCCCAGATCGAGGACCGGGCGTCGGGACTTATTGCCATCACGGGAAATCGTACCCTGTACTTGCAATTGCGCACGGAGACCAACCAGCTGAAAAGCATCGCCAGCTACGCCGTATCCGCACTCATGTTCAATCATGTCATCAGCGCGGTTGACGCTATCTTCACCTCATCCCGATGGAACAGCGCTCACGCCAGGCGTCTCAGCGGTCGATTGTGGTTTGATCCGGCGTTGGCTTACGGTGTTGGCGGGCTGCGGGTAAGCCTGGCCTGGTAGTCACCGCCCGGTGCACTCAATCCGTAGCATGTCCCGCCGTTCGTCCCTTATCTTTCTGTGCGTCCTCGGCCTGGTTGCCACTAGCTGTGCCGGGCGTGGCCGCCAGCAGGGGGGGCAGGACGACATTGATGAGCGCTTTGCCCGGGGAGTGAGCCTGTTTGAGAAGGAAAGGTGGGCGCGGGCGGCCGAGGATTTTAACTGGGTCGTCCTCAATAACCCGGCCGGTAATCTGGCAGCTGAAGCACAATACTACTACGCGGAGTGCCTATATCAGCAGCAACTTTATGTGGAAGCTCAGATAGAATTCGAGCGTCTGTTGCGCCGCTGGGCGTCCACGGAGTATCTGGTGGACGCGCGCTACCGCATTGTGCAGTCACTTGTGGCCCAATCACCCTCCTACTATTTCGACCAGCGCTCTACGGAGGATGCCATCAATGAGCTGCAGGATTTCATCGAGGACTTTCCGGCCACACCGCAGCGGGCGGAGGCAGAGCAGCTGATTGCCGAGCTGCGGGACAAAATGGCGCAGAAAATCTACGAGTCGGGACGGCTCTATCTGAAGTGGCGGCGTACTGACCCTGCGCGGCTTTACTTTGATACGGTGCTGGCAAAATACTACGATACCCTGTATGCGGATGAAGCCCGACTTGGCACGCTGGTCGCCTACATTATCGACGAAGACCTGGCTGGCGCTCGGACCTATCTGGATGAAAATGGCGCCCGGTTTCAGGCGCAGGAATTGCGGCGTGAAGCGGAGCGCCTGCTGGAGATTGCCCAGACGGGAAAGTTTGACCTGGCCTACTACATTCGGCTTTACCAGTGAATCAGTGGGGCATATTTGGCGGCAGCTTTGACCCCCCCCATCGGGGCCACATCGAGATGGCGATCCTGGCAACCGATGCCCTTCCGCTGGCACAACTCTACCTCGTGCCCAGCTTCAGCGCACCGCTGGCCAAAACACCCCCGGCGGCATCCGCCCAGCACCGCCTGGCAATGGTGGCGCTGGTTGCGAACCTGCGTCGCGAGTGGGACGTGCTCTCCTATGAGGTGGATCGACAGCAGCAGGTCGCCACCGTTGATACGGTGGTTTACCTGTTGAAACAGCAGCCGCACACCACTCCCTACCTGCTTCTGGGTGCCGATCAGATGGCGCAAATCCACCAGTGGCAGCGCTGGGAGCAATTGCTGGATTTGGTTCAGGTGCTCTGCTTTGAAAGGGCCGGAGTGGTGCTGCCCGCAGCCCTTGCTGCCAGGTTCCGGATGATGCCCTTTGACTCCCCGATCTCATCCACACGGGTACGCAGCCAGGTCAACCAGCGCGAATCCACCGCCGATTCCCTCTCGCCAGAAGTGGCGGAGTACATCCGGGAACACGGCCTCTACCGATGATTCTGCTGCTCAGCATGCTGGTGGTGGGCGGCGTCATGCTCTATCTGGGCGCGGAAGGGCTGGTGTGGGGCGGTATGCGTTTGGCGCTGCGCCTGCGCGTGGCCCCCCTGGTCATCGGCCTGACCGTGGTGGCCTTCGGCACCAGTCTGCCCGAGTTCACCGTCAGCCTCTACGCCGTCATGCAGGAGGCAGAGGGTATTGCCGTGGGCAACGTAGTGGGCTCCAATATCGCCAATGTGAGCCTGATTCTGGCGACGAGTGCGATTGTTTTTCCCGTGGCTGTCAATTTTAGAGCTGTGCGCGCCGATCTGCTCATTCTCATTGGCCTTACGGTCGTCTTCATTGCGCTCTGCCTGGATGGTGAGCTGAGCCGGTTGGACGGCGCCCTGTTGACGGCGGGAATTATCGCCTACCTCTGGCGCCTGGCCAAAAGCCCTACGATCGCGCCGGACGTGTCGGCTGCAAAACCCACCCAGAGCGTGCAACGCATGTTGCTGGCGGTGGTGGCGGGTCTGGCGATCCTCGCCCTGGGCACGCATCTATTCATTGGGGCGGCGGTAGAGCTGGCCCGCATGTTCGGGTTGTCGGAGCTGGTCATCGGCGCCACCATTGTTGCGGTGGGCACATCCTTGCCCGAACTGGCCACATCGATGGTGGCTGCCCTGCACAAGCAGACGGAAATCGTGCTGGGCAATATTTTGGGGTCCAACGTCTTCAATATGATTGCCGTATTGGGTATCATCCCGTTGTTCAAGCCCATCCCGGTGCCCGCCCAGGCCATCACTTTCCATATGCCCGTCATGCTCGGGCTCACCGTGGTTTTGTTGCCCCTGCTGAGGTTCGGCGGTGGCATCCGGCGGAGCGCGGGTTGGGCCTTGCTGGCCGTCTATGTGGCCTTCATCGTCGGCACCTTGGTCGTGGATCAGGGTTGAGCGGGGCAAGGGTATAGACGTGGGACATCCGGACGGACAGGCCATGATCGGATTCCGGAACGTCACCCTGGCCTATCAACGGGGACCAGGAATTTTCGACATCAGCTTCGAGATCGAATCCGGGGAGCTGGCGTTTCTGGTGGGGCCTTCGGGCGCCGGCAAGTCCACCATATTGAAACTGATCTACATGGCTCTGCTTCCTCAGCAGGGAGAAGTGGAGGTCAGTGGTTATCTGACGCACCGTATACGAAGCCGTCATGTGCCGCTCTTGAGGCGTAACCTGGGGCTGGTGTTTCAGGACTTTCGACTGCTGACCGATCGCAATGCTTACGATAATGTCGCCCTGCCACTGCACGTTATTGGCCTGTCGAGGCGAGATATCCGCGAGCGGGTCTACAGCGTCCTTGACGACGTGGGACTGGGTGAGCGCTCGCACCATTTCCCCCAGGAGCTCAGCGGGGGTGAGCAGCAGCGGGTCGCCATCGCCCGCGCCATTGTGAAGAATCCCGCCATCATCCTGGCAGATGAACCCACCGGCAATCTGGATGCCGGCACCGCCCTGGAAGTGTTGGACCTGCTCACCTTCCTGGCCGAGGATAACGGCAGCACCGTCCTGGTGGCCACCCATGACTATGCCCTCACCGCGCGCAAGCATGGCCGGCTCGTGGAGATCAGCGAAGGGCGGCTGCTGGCATGATGAACAAGTTTCTCTACCTGCTGGGCGAGGGCATCCGCTCCTTGTGGAGAGCCCGGCTGCCCATGTTGGGCTCAACCCTCACCATAACCCTTACACTGGTAATATTTGGCACGGCCTACCTGTTGTTCAGCAACTTCGATCGCGCGACGCGGCGGCTGCAGAGCCAATACCGCATCGACATATTCTTTGACCCGCTCTACAACAACCAGGCGGCCTTCGCGGTCTACGAGCAGTTGAAACAAGTTGAGGGCATCTCCAGCACCGAGTTCATTAACAAGGACCGGGCGGCAGAGATATTTAAGCGGGAATTCGGTGAGGATGTCGTTGCGGTATTGGGCACCAACCCGCTCCCGGCCGGGGCCGTGGTGCTGGTGGCGCGCGGCTACCGCACCGCCCGCCGCATCAACCGTATTGCCGACACCATCTCGGTGCTAAGCGGTGTTACGGACGTGGCCTACCGGGGAGAACTCGTGCGCATCCTGGAACGGTATCTGCAGATCGCCGTTTTTGGGGGGCTAGCGCTGGGGCTGGTCACGCTGCTGGGATCTATTTTCCTGGTGTCCAATACCATCAAGCTGACCATCTATGCGCGGCTGGATGCCATTGATATCATGTACCTTCAAGGGGCGACGCGCTGGTTTATCCGGTTCCCCTTCCTGGTCGCGGGCGTGTTCCAGGGGGCGCTGGGAAGTCTGCTGGCGGTCTTGATTGTGGCCGGGCTGCATGAATTCGTCAATTACGTCCTGGAGCAGTTTGTACTTTACCGGGTGATCGCGCCGCCCTATTTGGCCACCGGCCTGGCCTTACTGGGCGTCTCACTGGGGCTCATCGGCACCTCACGCAGTCTGCGCAAGTTTATCAGTCTGCGGGCGCTGGCGAGCAGGTAAGACGGCACCGACAGGGGACGCCTTGATTTCGGTCCCTTGACGGGCTAAATTTTTCAGCTGATGACGATGACCGGTCAACTTACTAAGAGAGCAGGCAATATTCTTGCAGCCACTGTGGAGAATTACATCCGCACGGCCCAGCCGGTGGCCTCCAATCGCGTCCGGAAGGAGTATCAGTTCCCCATCAGCGCCGCTACGATTCGCAACACCATGGCGGTTCTGGAGCAGTATGGCTACCTGATGCACCCCCACACGTCGGCGGGTAAAATCCCCACCGATAAAGGTTACCGGACCTACGTCGACCGGCTTATGGTGGTGGAAAGCCTGGACGCCGACGTGGCCGGGCAGGTGAAGCGCAACCTGGACAAACTTTCTGGCGACCTCGATGCCCTGCTGCAAATTGTCGCCGCGATCATATCAAAACTCTCGGGCGGAGTGGGCATCGCCATTACCCCGGTCAATCTCAAGAGCCGCCTGCTGGCCGTCCGGTTATTGACGGTCAGCGAAAGCCGTTTGATCCTCATCCTGGAATTGGACAGTGGCGCCGTCCGCACCATCGTGGCCGAAGGTGAGCGGGCGGTCAGCGAGACGGAAATGGTCACCTTGGAGGAGATTCTGAACGAGCGCCTGTGCGGCTTAAGCCTGGTGGAAATTCAGGCCACGGTAGGGGACCGCCTGGGGGGAACCCTCGCGGATGACCTGGGTATCACTGCCCTGATTCTCGATAATTCCAGCGAACTGCTCACCGACCGGAGGCAGAGTGAGGTACACGTGCAAGGGTTGCCACGGGTGCTCACGAGCCCTGAATTTGATGAGCAGAGTCAGGTAGTGACCCTGGTGAGCCTGGTGGAAGATGAGGGCCGGCTGCGCAATCTGTTCATTGAGCATCGGCCTGCCGGTGCTACCCACGTCACCATTGGCGATGAGCACGGCGAGGAAGAGCTGGCGACGTTTGCCTCCATCAGCCGGAGCTTCTACCGGGGTTCCGCGGTGGGGACCCTGGCGGTGCTGGCGCCCAAACGGGTCAACTACTCCCAGGCGTTCGCCGTGCTGGAGTTCCTGGGCACCACCATGACCCAGCTCATGCTGGGCCAGGATTAGTTCGCGTGGCCACCGAGAAATCCACGCACCCAAACGCCGCAGAGGTGAATGGAGTGCCGTCCAAGAAGCCGCCCGGTTCGGCCAGGGCCACAGTGGCAGCAGCCAAAAAAGAACGCCAGCACGGGAAGCGGCCAGCGGCCGGTTCAGCGGCACCCAAGGTTGCTGATGGGCGGGCGCCGGCGGGCGAAAAACCGGATAGCAAGGCCGCCCGGCTGGCGGAGCTTGAGGAGAAGCACCTTCGGTTGATGGCGGAATACGAAAATCATATTAAGCGCACCAGCAAAGAGAAACAGGACCTGGTCACTTACGGCGGCACCGAGGTCATCCAAAAACTGTTGCCCGTACTCGACGACCTGCGCCGGACGGTTGCGCATACCCGCCAGCTCATTGCCCGGAAGGATGACCCGGTGGTCCGGGGCATGCAGTTGGTGCTGGATAAATTCACCCGGGCGCTCGAAGCGGAGGGGGTGGAGGTGATCAACTCGGTGGGCGAGCAGTTCGACCCCCATTTGCATGAGGCGCTCATGAGCCGGGAGTCGAAAGATGGGCCAGCCGGCATCGTGCTGGAAGAATTCGAGCCGGGCTACCGCTATCGCGACCGGGTCATCCGCCATGCGAAAGTGGTGGTGAGCGGCTAGACCTTATGGGCGATTTTTACGAAACTCTGGGGGTTGACCGGGGCGCCAACGCTGATGAGATCAAGAAGGCCTACCGCAAGCTGGCGGTAAAGTTTCACCCTGATAAGAACCCCGGCAATAAGTCAGCCGAAAGCCGGTTCAAGGCTGCCTCGGAGGCTTACGAGGTTTTGAGCGATCCCCAGAAAAAGGCCCAGTACGACCGGTTCGGGTCAGCGAGCGTAAATGGCGGCCAGCAGGGCGGCTTTGACTTTGACCTGTCTGACGCCCTGCGGACGTTCATGTCCGGCTTTGGTGGCTTTGACGATCTGTTCGGGACCGGTTCACGCCAGCGGCGGCGCACCGCCGGCGGCGGCGATTTGCGGGTTACCCTCGCCCTCACCTACGAGGAAATCGCCTCCGGGGTGACCAAGACCGTGCGCGTCAAGCGGTTTGAGAATTGCAGGACCTGCGGCGGCTCGGGTGCTGCCAAGGGGGGCGGCCAGATCACCTGTCCCAACTGCCGGGGCAGTGGCGAAATCAGGCAGGTCCAGCGCTCCATGCTGGGTCAGATCGTCCACGTGAGCGAATGTCGCAACTGTGGCGGCACCGGCCGGGTGGTGGAACGGCCTTGCCCCACCTGCCACGGTGAGGGGCGCACCAGGGTCACCTCCCAAATTGAGGTCGAGATTCCCGCCGGTGTGGCCGCGGGGAATTATATGACCATGAGCGGCGAGGGCAATCATGGGCGCAGAGGTTCACCGCCTGGCGATCTGCTGGTCATGTTCGATGAACTGCCGCACCCCGTCTTCACTCGGCACGGCCGGGACGTCCTGCTGTTGCTCAACATCACTTTTTCCGAAGCAGCGCTGGGAACCACCGTGGAAGTGCCTACGCTGGAGGGCAGTGCCAAGCTGCGGGTGCCGGCGGGTATCCAGGCGGGACTCATACTGCGCATGCGTGGCAAGGGCTTCCCGGAACTGCGGGGCCGGGGCCGGGGCGATCAGCTGGTGCGTGTTCAGGTGGCGGCCCCTGCACGGCTCACCGACCGCCAGAAGCGCTTCTACGAAGAATTGAAGGAGATTGAGCCGGCGATTCCCGGTGCGGAGCGCTATGAGAAGTACTCCGGTTGAGTGAAATTCTTCACTGCCGAAGAGAAGCGAGTCCTGCTGGTTTTGTCCGCCTTTCTCGTTGTGGGGCTGGTGGTTCGGCAGGTGCGCCAGACTGCGCTCTCACCGGCGACGGATGGGCCGGCCAGGGCGGCGGCACAATCCTTTCGTGAGGCCAGCGAACGTTTTATTGCCACCGCCGGCGGCCAGCTGGCGCCGGTGGATGTGAATCATGCCACGGTGCAAGAGTTGCAGGCCTTACCGGGGATCGGCCCGGTGCTGGCGAAGAAAATCGTCGACTTTCGAGCCGAAAACGGATATTTTCGGACTGTTCAGGACCTTAGACGCGTGAGCGGCATTGGCCCAAAATTGTTAAAACGGTGGGAGGGAACGATCGTTGCGCTGGCCGATTCTATTCACTAACCCGGAACTGTTCCTGTTAAGGGTCATCAAAGCGGTGCGCACCAGCCCGCTAGTGTTGCGGGTCGGTGCAGCGCTGCGGACGGTCACCGGGCCCATATCCCGCCGGTGGCACGCTCTGCCCCGGGCGACGGCCATCCTGATACTGGATTGGCTCATCTTTGTTGCCATTGTCATCTTGGTCGTGGTCATCTACGTCCCCCAAAACATCTGGGCGGAGGAGGACGCCTATCGTCTGGAAAGCCGCCGCCGCATGGAGATCGTCCAGGCCGCTGAACGCTATTATTATAAGCTCCGCGGCCACTATGCCACCGAAGGCGATACGCTGTTCATGCTGGTGAGCCAAGCCCACGACTCCCTGATTGCCGATTCCACCTTCATTGGCAACCAGATTATCCGTGTAGCAGGTGTTCCGTTCCGGGTCAACCTGCCCGAGTTTATGGATCGCGAGATGGATACGACTTTTTCGGTGGGCCGTCTGTTGCGCAGGGTGGCGGCGGATACCACTTACGGCGTGCGGCTGTGGAACGTAGATCGCGCCGATCACGACAGCCTGTACGTCAGTGGGTCAGCCGCCCTGGCCCAGATGAGAGCCGCCGACGCGTTCCGCCAGGTGCTGGATACAACCTATACGACCCGCAGTGAGGTATTCGCCGATTACGATTGGCATCGTTTCCGGTTGGAGCCGAAACTGCTGTTCGGGCCGGTCACGGGGGAGCTTTATGACCTCCGCATCGATAGCGCGACCACCGAAATGATCATTGCCAGTCCCATCACTGACGTGTACGAGGAATCCCGCTACCTGTTCTTCACATTCAGCGCCCGAGGCCATGGACGAATCGTGGGTGACGATCCCAGTTGGCGTCGCCGCTGATGGTCTCCCGGAGCTACGGATAATAGCCCATGCTGGCCATCGCCTTTTCGGGGCATGAGTTACGCTATATCCATTGGACCAGGACCGGCGCGGAAGTGCGGCTCAACGCCTGCCAGGTTATTCCGTGGGAAAGTGAGCTCGACCCATTTCGCGATGTGGCCCGGGTACGTGACCTGATCCAGCGGATTATTGTTGACACGGGGGATGCTGACGAGACCCCCATCTTCGTCACCGTGGACGCTGGACTGTGCCACTTTGCCTTGCAGGAGATCGATCCCCAGTGGAATGCCAGAGAGCAGTTGGACTTCATTCAACGTGAGCGCTTTGGCGACGAGCCCCTCTATGCCAGCTTTCAATACCCGCTGTCCCTGGGCGCTGGGCAGTATTTGAATGTGGATTGTCCCATGGTGCTCCGGCGGGCGGTGGAAAATGCGCTGCCGGCCACGGCTGACCTGCCCCATTCGTTGTCGGTGGGCCTGTTTGCCGCCCACAGTTATGCGCAACGGGTCGTGCCCGCGCTGGAGCGTGGTCGGCGGCTTTTCTGGCGCACCTCCGCTGGTGGCCACGACCAATTTCTTGAAATCGAGGATGGTGAGTTCAAAGCGATCCACTTTTTTCAACGGCATGCCACCGCCGTCCAGCACCTGCGGACCATAGGTCAAAGCGGTCTGCAGGTAGCTATTGCAACATTTGTCGAGCAGTTAAGTGGGGGCCGGGAGGCCGAGTTTCCCGAGGTTGACGACGTCTTTGTTTACCTTGGCTCGGGTAGCAGCAGTTTCCTTGAAGGCGTCCTGCAGGTGGAGCAGAGCGCGCTGTCGTTATTGAACCCGTTCTGGCGCTGGAACTGGCCGGAGGTGCCGGAAGCGGATAATCGCTTTACTCAGTCGGCCTTCACCGAATTGGCCGACGCAGTCTGGGCGGGGCAGGATGTTTGACATCAATCTGCTGGCACGCGCCGGCCTCCAGGGCAATGGGGTCGGGCCCGAGGTTGACCAGGATGCCGACCGCGTTGAGGCCATCCTCAGCCGCATGACGGTCCCCGCTTCCCACGAAGTCACCGCGGAGGCGCAACTTGCAACCCTTCCTCGCCGCCGCCGGTGGCCCCTGTTGATCGCGATGATCATGGTGGCTGCGGGCGCATTGTGGATCACCCGGCCGGATCTTGTCGGCCGCTGGGGAGCTGCTCTGGCAAACCGGCTGCGGCCGGCCAGCGCGGTTAGCCCGCCGGTTGGGCCGGTCCATTCTGCGGGTGCCGTGCTGGCGCGGTTCCTGGCGGGACTGCCGGCCGGGGCCACACCAGAGTTCATGGCTGTGGGCGGCGGTCTGCTCATCTACTGGATCAACGGCGAGGCTCTCGGGCAACCCCTGGGATTACTCAATGCCGGGGTGCAGGGCCACCGCTTCTCGGACCTGGTGGCGCCTGATGACGGTGCCGCGCCGGATCGCTGGCTGGGTACGGTCGCCTTTGCCTCGGTCGATCAGGTTGGGGCGTTGCGTCCGGTGGCCTCGGAGTACGAGCGCTTCTTTCGTCGCCTGAAGAACAGGGTGACCCTAACCGGCGGCACCGTTTTACAGATGGTCCCCGGCACGCTCACCGCTGGTGAGTACGTGCTTAACGGCTCGCTAAGTGAGCTGCATGCCCACCTGATGGGGGTCGCGGAGGACGACGCCAGCGTTCATTACCACCGGCTGAGCCTGCTGAAGGACGCCGAACCGGCGGAGCAGGCCTACCTGCTGCGGGTCAATTTCAACCTCATTGAGGAGCGCAATCCATCGCCACGGTTATCATCGCTGGACGACACCGGGGTTTGAAGCTGCAGGCAAGCCCGGATCCATCCGTCCGCCCGACCAAAGCCATTGTGCGCAAGTCGCTTTTTCAGCGGCTGGAGCCGTGGACCGGCCGGCAGGTGTGCGATCTTTACGCCGGGATTGGCGCCCTGGGCATTGAGGCCCTCAGCCGGGGGGCCCGCCACGTGACCTTCGTGGAGCAGAATCGCGCGCTGGTGGCCGTCCTGAAGCAAAATCTTGAACGGGCCCGGGCGGGCGACAACAGCAGCGTCATTACCGGTAGTGTGCGCGCATTCCTGGCTGCGGCGCTGCGCCCATTCGATGTGGTGCTGGCCGATCCGCCCTACAACAGCGTGACGTGGGCCGAGCTGCAGCCCCAGGC
>JADFSS010000051.1 GCA_022560655.1 Candidatus Neomarinimicrobiota bacterium | reverse complement strand
CTTTACCCCGGTGTTGGCGGTAGAGCGCCACGTGGGCAACATAGGGAACGTGTTCGCAGATAAGGCCGGCGTAGCCCAGATGGAATTTGGGGCTACCCGCCTCACGTTTGATGGATCCAACCCTGTCAGCGGCCGGGCCGATCTCCGCTATGCAGAGACGCAAGAGGTTCCGGAGCATTACTACAACGACCCGGCCAACATCCATCCAGATCCCGACTACACACCGGGGGATTTCCCGCTGGGGGATGTCTATGCGGCCAAGACCATCTATTTTCTGAAGAAGGAGGTGCTGGCCGAATCCCTGATCGAGGGGGGTGAAGGGGCGGTCTCCACCTTAGGTCTTGGAGAGATCACCTTTAGCAGTGTAAAGAACGAGAGTGCCGAGGTGCTGGGTTATTTTCGGGATTATCTGGCGGTTGTCTCCATGGGCAAGAAGGGGCCGGATCGGCTAGAGATGCTCATCGACATCAACTCCTTAGATACCGCTGTTCCCGGACGGAACAATCGGATCCTGAAGCTCTTCTTCCACAGCATAAAGGGCGAATTAGGCCATGCGGTAGTGGTGTTTGACCAGTTTGATTATGGAAAGAGCTCTTTCACATCCTGGAGGGAAGGGAAGACCAATTCCATCCGCGCCAGTGGCAGCATCATGCTCAATGGGGTTGCCCGGGAAATCTCTGCAACGCTTGACGTCACCCCCAAGAATCGCGGCTGGGTGGTAGAAACTCGGGAGCCGATCGCGCTTTTGATCTCTGACTTTCAATTTGGTAACCGTGTCTACGACCTCATGAAGTCCTGCAACCACAAGTCGATCGGCAACACCGTGGGGGTCCGTGTCCAACTCTATTTCAAATAGAACAGAATGCGCCGACCGACGACCTAATTTCCCAGCCCACCGGCGCTGCGGGAGCGCGTGTCGCTCGTGGCAATGTTGGCATAGCAGAATAATGGTCGGCTGGATATGACGGCATGGCCGACCGCACTCAGGTAGAGCAGGACTGGAGCGAGCGCGGCTTCAGCTGCGACTTGTGGGTCGACGCGCCTGGCCAGCGATGGGAAGACTTCACCCACCCCTCGGACGAACTGTTCATGCTCCTGGAAGGCGAGGTCGAACTGGAACTGCCCGGGAAAGTCATACACCCAGCGGCTGGCGAGGAGGTCCTCATCCCCGCAGGTGCCCGCCACTCCGTGCGGACTCATGGCGCCACCGGCAGCCGTTGGCTCTACGGCTATCGCCGCTGACTCGCTCCCCTTGACCGCCGCGTAACCCCCTCGCCTTTGCGGGTCGACCAGTGGTAACTTTGCCGCGATGCAAGCGGAGCTCACCACCGCCATCGAGGCCGCCCAGGCGGCTGGCAAGATCCTGCTGAACTACTATCAGTCCGACTTCGAAATCACCGACAAGGGGTTCCACAACCCTGTCACCACTGCCGACTTCGCCAGCAACAAGCACTTGGAGGAGCAGCTCCGCGACAGCTTCCCCATCTACGGCTGGCTCTCCGAGGAAACCACCGACACCTACGACCGCCTGGGCCGCGACCGCGTCTGGGTGGTGGATCCCCTGGACGGCACCAAGGAATTCATTGAAGGTGTGCCCCAGTTTGTTGTCAGCGTGGGGCTGGCCGAAAACGGCCGCCCGGTCCTGGGTGTCCTCCACAACCCCGTCACCGGCGAGACTTTCGCCGCAGCCACCGGCAAAGGTGCTACCCTCAACGGCGAGACCATCTCCGCATCCGAAAACAAAATACTCTCTGAAGCGGTGATCCTCAGCAGCCGCAACGAGACCCGCCGCGGCCTGTGGGATCCCTTCCAGCCCTTCATGGGCGGCCTCATGCCCGTGGGCAGCGTGGCCTACAAACTTGGTCTGGCCGCCGCCGGTCGCGCCGACATGTTTGCTACCCTGCGGCCCAAGAACGAGTGGGATGTCTGCGCCGGTCACGCCATTCTCAAGGAGGCCGGCGCAGAACTTTGGGTGCTCACCGGTGAGGAGCATCGCTACAACAGCCGCAAGGTGGTCATCAAGCCCGGGTTGGTGGCGGGCAACTCCGCCCTCGTGACCAGCTTCATCGACCTCTACCGGTCCACCGCCCTGGCCGCATGAGCCCGCCACGGGGTCGCTGACGAGTGCCAGAGCCGACCCACACGCCTCAACCCGTATGAGTGCCAGCACCACTCCGGGCGTGACGCTGACTAAGGCGTTCGCTTCCCCCTTCAAAAACGTGATTGCCACGGCCCGCACCTGCTACAGCGGCAAGGGCATCATCAGCGATGAGCAAATCAGCTTGGACGAGGACGGACGTGATGTGGCCATCGCCCGCTCCATCTACCGGGCAGGGCATCACACCACCTTCCAGCACGCCCAGTTTCAGTTTGCCCTCACCGGGGTTTCTCGCCACTTCATCTGGTCCTTTCTCCACAGCCACCCGTTTTATAACTCCGAGCAGGTGAGCCAGCGCTATGTGCGCCTGAAAAGGGACGCCTTTTATGTGCCCCCGCTCTCAGGCGAGGCCCTGGACCTCTACATGGCAACCATCGACATGCAGATGGATGCCTACCGGGCCCTGCGGGAGTCCCTCTTCGGCGCCGCACAGGCCGAATACTTCCGCATCTTTCCCGCTCGTGGCAAGCGCCCAGACGACTACCGCGTTGCCATCTTGAAAAAGACCCAGGAGGTGGCCCGCTATCTGGCCCCCGTGGCCGCCCTGGCCCATCTTTACCACACCATCAGCGGCGTCACCCTGCTGCGCTACTGGCGCATCTGCCGGGAAGCCGACGTGCCCCATGAGCAGCGCCAGGTGGTGGAGCGCATGACCCAGGCCGTCCTCAAGCACGATCCCGCCTACGCCCTGGTGATGGAGGAACCGCTAGCCAAAGAGGACCTGGCTGATTTCCCCTGGTCTCAGGACGCCATCCCCCCACCCGGCTTCCGCGAGGAGTTCGACGCCTCGCTGGCCGGGCGTACTTCCCTGCTGGTGGACTACAAAGCCCGGGGGGAGGAGGTTCTCGCCGCCTCCGTCCGCGAGGTGCTGGGGCTCCCAGCCGCCGAGCTCAACGATGACGA
Organism: Candidatus Neomarinimicrobiota bacterium; assembly: GCA_022560655.1. Lineage (NCBI taxonomy): Bacteria > Pseudomonadati > Fidelibacterota > Fidelibacterota bacterium. Next base: position 12,010 of record JADFSS010000051.1, on the reverse strand, counting down.
TGCCATCGCTCTGGCGCTCGACCCCGCCCGCAACCCGACCTTCGGCGAAACTCTCAACCTTACCACCCACGCCAAGCTCACCCGCGCACTGCACCATCCCGGCTACACCTTCCGCAAGGTGCTCTCGCACACCGCCGACAGCCAGGACCAGCGCCACCGCATGACTCCCGGCAGTCGTCCCATCCTGGCCACCCAACTCTCGTCCGGGCCCGATGCCGTCATTCCGGCGCTGGTGCAGGCTGACCCGTCGTCTTTGAAACACTACACTGATACTTTGGACCGCACCTGGGACACCCTCGTCCGCCTCCAGCGATTAGGGGTCTCCACCGAGTTCGCCAACTACCTCCTGCCCAACGCCGTGAAGGTGCGTTTCACCGAGTCAGCCGACCTGCTCAATCTGCACCACAAGCACCGTATGCGCCTCTGCTACAATGCCCAGGAGGAGATCTGGCGGGCCAGCCTGGATGAGGCCCTCCAGGTGAGGGCAGTGCATCCTCGCATCGGAGCCCACCTTCTGCCCCCCTGCACCCAGCGGCTGCACGCGGGGGCCCGCCCGGTCTGCCCCGAGGGGGATCGCTACTGCGGCGTGCCGGTCTGGAAGCAGGATATCAGTGCATACGAGCGGCTGTTGTAAGCAGGGGCTGCCGCGCTAGGTGGCTGCCAAGTAGGTACGGAGTAAGTCGACCCGACCAGCAAGTCGATCTGCTTCAACGTCGCGATCATAATCCATTTGCAGCCCCAACCAAAACTGGGGCGACATGTCGAATTAGTGAGGCAGGCGCAGAGCGGCATCGGCGGATAGGCGCTTCGAGACCACCCTCACCCGCTCAGCACCGCGCCACCGTTCACGTTCAGGATTTCACCTGTGATGTGCCGCGCCAGATCGCTGGCCAGGAAAAGGATCGGCCCGGCGATGTCCTCCGGCGGAGGGATGCGCCCCAGGGGGATGGTGGCCGTCACCTCAGCAAGGAATCCGGCGTCCGCGAAGGTCCCCGCGTTCATGGGCGTATCCACCCAGCCCGGGGCCACGGCATTAACCCGGATTTCCGGGGCCAGCTCCACCGCCAGCGATTTGGTGTAGGCGATGATGCCTCCTTTGGTGGCGGCATAGTGGCTGTGTCCCGCCTCACCCCGCTGCCCCGCGGTGGATGAAACGTGAATGATGGCCCCCCGGCCCGCCGACCGCATCATCGGGACTGCCGAATCGCTGTAGTTAAATACCGACTTCAGGTTCACCGCCATAGTGCGATCCCACTCCACCTCATCGCCCTCCCCCGTGGTCAGCGCGGTCCAGATGCCGGCGTTGTTGACCAACACGTCCAACCGCCCGAAGGCCGCCGCGACCTGCTGTACATGATCCCGTGCGGTATCTAGGCTGGCAACATCGCCCTGTAGCAGCAACGCCTTCCGGCCCAGTGCCTCAACCGCCGCCTGCACCTCCCGGGCCTCCTCGTCATGGCTGCGATAAACCAGCCCAACGTGCGCCCCTGCCTCGGCAAACTGCCGCGCGCAGGCCGCGCCAATGCCCCGCGAGCCTCCGGTGATCAGTGCCACCTGGTCCGTGAAATCCATTATCCGGTGGTTCCCAGCGTGGCCCGCCGCTGGACCTAGGGCAGCTCTACCCAACTGCTGGGCGTCTCCAGCAGCCGGATGTGCGCTACCGACAGGGGCCGCTCCAATGCCCGGTCCAGCTCCTTTTGCAGCACTTCCCGAAGGTGCCCCGCCAGGTTTTCTGCCGTGGTGTTGAATGGCACTTCGTAATAGCGCTGCGCTTCGGTTTTCAGGAATGCCAGCAGCGAGCTGTCTTCGCTGGACACGATGGTGGTGTGGTCCAGGTGCTCCTTGATCCACCCCTGACACACCCGCTTGATATCGGCAAAGTCCACCGCCAGACCCATGCCGTCTACCTCGCCGGCCACCGTCACCTCCACCTCGTACTCGTGGCCGTGCAGTGACGCGCAGCGCCCTTCGTAGCCGTGGGTCAGGCGGTGGGCCATGCTCCACCGGAAGCGCCGCACCACTTTCATGCTGGTGGTCCGCGTCAGCCCCTTGTTCTTCCGGTACGATACAATCTTCGGCATGCGGCGGCTCCTTCCGCTAGCCCTGGGTGGACAGGGCGTCCAGCCCCATTTTCACAAACGTTGACAGGATCATCACCAACTCTGTGCTGATGGCCACCACAAAGTACTGCATCCCCTTGCGCAGGTGGCCGTTTTTCTCCCAGTTCAGGTGCGCCAGGGCGTACACCTGCCGGCTGAGCAATCTCAGGATTTCGTCCTCGTCATCCTCCATCTCCTTCAGGTAGTCGAAGTAGTCGTCGCTAGTTGTGAACAGCCGGATACCACCAAAAAAGGTGGGGTCGGCGCGGCCCCTGCCAGTCTCCTTTGGAGTCGCGACCCCCCTAATGCGCGGCTGAATGGTGCGCACCAGCCTGTAGATCGCCAGAAAGCCGGCCGCGAAATAGATCGTCAGCAGGGTAACGATAAGCATATTGATGGCCATCATTCGGTAGTACGCAATGAAAAAGACCATGAACACCCCCAGGACTGACAGCAGGGTGTAGGCCTTCTGGTCGGTGCGCGCCAGAATGGACTGCTCACTCTGCAGGATATGAAATAGGAATTGGAGGCCCGGTCGCGGCATGGATGGCAATTTATGACCCCGCCGCGAGAGTTGCAAAGGGCAGGGAACAGATGCAAATTTCCCCGCCAGTCATGCCAGCCAGCAGCAGCAGGGAAAGCCCGGCCACCCGTGCGGGCCAGAAGGGTGGGCACTATGCCCGCCTGCGCAACCGTTTTCTGTCCAACGGCCTGGATGGTTTTCTGGACTACGAGGTCATCGAACTTCTGCTGAAACTGGCCGATCCCCGTCCCGACCACAAACCCACTGCCAAGGCCCTTCTCGTCCGGTTCAAGTCTCTCGGCGGCGTCCTCGATGCCCGCCCCAGCCTGCTCAAATCTGTGAAAGGGGTAGGTGACCGCAACATCTTCGGATTGCGCCTCGTCCAGGCCGTTGCCCGGCGCTATTTGAAAGAGGGCGTCATCGAGCGCGACTATATTCAAACCGCTAGCCAAGTGCTCTCCTATCTGATTCACCATCTGAAAAACCGCAACCTGGAGCAGTTTATGGTCATCCTGCTCAACAGCCGCAACCAGGTCCTCGATCTAGTGACCCTCTTCGAGGGCAGTCTCGCAAGCAGCGCCGTCTACCCCCGCGAAGTTATCAGACTTATCCTGGAGCGCAACGCGGCGGCAGTGATCTTCGTCCACAATCACCCCTCCGGCAACCTCACCCCCAGCGAGCAGGACCTGCAACTCACCAAACGCCTCAAGCGCGCCTGCGAAACCATTGATGTAAAGGTGCACGACCACCTCATCATCGGCGGCAACGAGCACTTCTCTTTCGCTGATCACAATTTGCTATAACCGCAGATTCCCCGTTTCCTTCCGCGGTAAGCTGTACTTCAGTCCGCCGAGCGACCTGACCAGAGAATAAACCCGGGAACTCTTGCTTTATTTATTATTTGAACATATAATCAAATAAGTAATTAAGCCTTTAAGAGCTCACCCATGATCCACACTGATGCCACCCTAGCAGCCCCTTTTCTCCACGCACCACGGCTCCTCTCGCGCCTCACGGAGCACCTCAGCCGCAACCGGTTCGATCAGTTTCTGGTGGTCCTGCTGGATGACCGCGATGAGGTCATTGACTTGGTGGCACTGTCCGATGGCCTTCCGGATGGCGACGGAGTGCATCCCCGCGACGCACTCAGACTCATCCTCGACCGTAAAGCCGCGGCGGTGATCTTCGTCCACAACCACCCTGCCGGCAATCCTGAGCCTAGCCCCGCCGACCTGCGTCTCGCTCTGCGGCTCGACGACGCCTGCCGTGGCATCGACGTGCGGGTGTACGATCACCTCATCATCGGCAGGGGCGACACCTGGTCCTTCGCCGCCGGGGGCCTAGTGACCGACAACTCTGGAGCCACAACATGAACGTTGCCGGTGTCAACACTGCCCACGTTCTCGGTTTCGCTGGTGCCGTTGATGCCGACTTGGGGCTCCAAGTCCCCTCGGAGGATCGCCGGGGAGCCTTTATCGGCAGCGCCGCTGGGCGTGGTTCCGGGGACCGGCTGGCTGGGCTCTGGCCATATTGGAGACCGAGGGGATGGTGAAACTGGTCATCGATGCAAGAAGCAACGAAATTCTCGGCGGTCACATTCTGGGTCCCCACGCCGATCTGCTCATTCACCAGGTGGCTGTCGCCACGCACGATCACGGCACCCTGGACCGCATTACCATGACTATTCACCTCCACCCGACTCTCAGTGAGGTGGTCAAGGGCGCGGCCAAGGCGGACCGCTGATGGTGGCGCGGCGCATTGCCGGCCTGGCCCGCTGGCGGCTCCCCTTCCTGGCGCTGCTGCTGGTACTCAGCCCCCTCCGGGGCCAGTGACCCCTCTGAAGCAACCCCACGCTCCCGGTCGGGAGCGCCACTGAGGGCATTGGACTGGAGCCGGGCGGCCTGCTGCTGGGCATCGGCCTCGGCGCTACCCGCCTCACTGCCGAGGCGCCAGGGGGCACGTCTGGCAATGACCACCTGGGCAGCGCTGCCGTCCAGGAGGTGCAGCTGTTCGGCATGCTGGGCCTCAGCCCCCGGGTAAACGCCCTGGTCATCCTGCCCTATGTGCGCTGGTCCCAGTCTGCCCACGAGGAGGACGCCCACCACCGCAATGAGACCATCCAGGGCCTGCGCGATGTGCGCTTGGGCTTACGCTATGTGGTGACCAATACCCCCTTTGGCCCCGGTCAACGACTTTTCCTGGGCCTCACCCTGGTGCTGCCCACCGCCCCCAGCTACGCCGCCAACCCCTTCGCAGCCGGGGCCGACACCGTGGACCACCGCCATTTCGCCCTGGGCAACGGCACGGCCAGCGCCATCTTCTACGGCGAGTGGTGGCGCCGCTCGGAGCACCCCTGGGTGACAGGGCTGCTGGTGCGCTTCCGGCCTCGCTCACCGAAAAGCGCCCAGGGCTTCCAGCCCGGAAGCCGCCTAGGAATCGACCTGCATGCCATCGGCCATACCCACCGACTGTGGCGCAGCTATCCCTACCTGACCTTGGGAATCAGGCGGGAAGGGGGTGATGTGTGGGAAGGGTCGCCGGCGCCCAACTCCGGTGGCATCTGGCTGGAGGGCAGCGCTGGATTCGATCTGGAACTCACCGAGACCCTCTCCGGCGTGGTGCGGCTCAGCGGCCCCTTATGGACCCGCCTCACTGGTAGCCAGCAGACCGCCGCAGGTCTGAACCTGACACTAAGATTTAAGCGCTAACGATATGTGACCATTTTTTTGGAAGGAATCGAATCATGATTGACCGCACCTGCGCAAGCTCCAAAGTGAACCTCCCGGTGCTTGAGAGCACCCAGCGCCACCTCTCCGGCCTGGACGAGCTGCCAGCCCAGGCAAAGTGCTTCAGCCTGCTGGGCGACCCTACCCGCCTCAGGTTGCTGCTGAGTCTGGCCTACGCACGCGAACTCTGCGTATGCGACCTGGCCGATATCCTCGCCATGGAGACTTCCGCCATCTCGCACCAGCTCCGCAAACTCAAGGATGGCGGCCTGGTCACCAGCTACCGCGAGGGCCCCACCATCTATTACCAGCTTCTGCCTGAGATTCTGCGGGACGTGCTCGCCTATGCCCGGTCTTTGCTGCTGGATAACTCGGGGGCCCGTGCCGTCGCGGGTGAGCTGTTCACACCCGGTCTGGCCTCCGCCCCTACTTGATTATCCACAGCGTCTCCTGGAGCTGCCCCAGCACCTGGTAGCCGTTTTCTGTGAGCACCACGTTCTCCTCGATGCCCACGTTGATGGCACCCCCAAGACGTGGCTCGTTAGTATACAGCAGTGGCTCCACCGCCAGCGTCATGTCCGTCTCCAGAAGAAAGAATCCCAGGTTGCCGTAGCGGTCGGGCCAGTCCGGCGCCAGCAGGGGGCCGATGTCATGCACCTGTAGCCCGATGGGGTGCCCCGCCGCGTGGGGGTAACCCTCAAAGCCGTGGCTCTCCAGGTACGACCGCCCCGCTTGGTCCACCTCATTGCCGGTGACACCCGGCCTCAGCACGGCCAACGCCGCCCGGTTCGCCGCCCGGGCGTCCGCCCATAATTGTTCCACATACGCGGGCGCCTCCGTCTCCCCCTTTCTGAGTACGTAGGCCGTGCGCTGGATGTCGCAGGAGTAGCCCCGCACCTTGAAGCAGACATCCGCCCGTACCAGGTCCCCTCGCTGAATCACCCGCCCCGAGGGATCCGAGTGCCCCCGTTGCGGCCCCGCCACGATACTCATGCACGACTCCTCCATCCCCAGCTTTGCCGCCCGCCTGCGCAAGTAGTTGGCCACGTCCAGTTCCGTCGTCCGCCCCGCCTTGATCACCTTCCGCGACAAAGCCTCCGCCAGGATCATCTGGGTACGCTCCGCAGCCTCCCGGGTGGCCGCAATCTCCGCCGGCAGCTTGCGGCTGAACAGCGAAATGATCAGTTCCTCCGCAGAAACGAACCGCTCCCGGTAGCCCGGAAGCACCTCCTCCAGGTAATGCAGCATCCCCGTTGACAATCCGTCGGCCATGGGCACGTCCCGGGAAAAATTCACGGCGATGGTCCGCGGTGCCAGCTGGGCAATCACCGTCTGCAGATGAGGCCGGATGCCCTCGCTGCGGTAGGCAATCACGGTGTCATACAGGGCACTGGCGTTGAGCGGCTCCACATCGTAAGAGGCGGCGATGGCGATGCGCCGGTAGCCGTCATCGGCGGAGCGGGCAAAGATCAGCGCCGCCCGCGCCACCATGCGGTTGCTACCCAACCGCTTCAGGAGGGGATCGGTGGCCCCTTCCCGGGTGAAGGTGAGCCAACAGTCAATGTCTTTCTCCGCCAGCAGGCGCGGCAGCAGCACGGTCAGGCGCTCGCTGCGGACGCGGGACAGATCCGTGCCCCGGTCGCCGGCCTGAACGACGTTCAGGATCAGAATTAGGACGGTGGATACAAGGGCGCGATGCACAATCGATCTCCTTATTAACGCTCGGAATCTAAGCACGTAACATGCCCCGATGCGGCAGTCACGGAGGCTGGCGGAGCGGCCCCCATACTAACCACGGCTGTCGGCCAATTTGGCAGGCATCGCCCGACATTCGGCCGCACCTGGGGCCTCGCTGCCGCCGTCCTGTTGCTTGTGGCTACCTCCTCGCTGGGTTCGCCTTAGCCATTTACCAGCTCTACTTGAGCCCTTGACCCGTCCCCTGCCGGTGTTAAATTGGGCTACGGATTGTTTCGCTGAACCAACGAAAGGAGGTGGTCCTTTGTCTAACATACATTGGGCGCCGGCCTCCGCCAGTGCAATCTAGGAGGCACTTCGGCGCCTGGCGCCCAGCTTCAATAAAGCCCCCGGCCATGTGTCGGGGGCTTTGCATATACCCTTCCGTCGATGACCTTTAATTCATCCCCACCAACCACTCAGATAAGGATTCCAGCCATGCTTCACGTCTCGTCCCCTCGATGACTGCTGCCGGCCGCTCTGCTGCTGGCCACCCTCGCTCCGGCCCAGGAGCTCATGGTCATCGAGGGTGACCGCATCCGCTCCGTGGGTGGCCAGGTTCCCGCCGGTGCCCGGGTCATCGATCTGGGCGACGTAACCCTCCTGCCCGGCCTCATGGACATGCATACCCACCTGGGTTACGATTTGAGCAAGGAGTCCTTTATCCGGGCCGTGAAGGAGACCGCCCTGGACGAGGCCCTGCGCAGCGCCCGCAACGGCAGTCTCACACTCATGGCCAGCTTTACCACCGTCCGCAACGTGGGTTCCAGAGGCTTCTCCGAGGTTGCCCTTATGCGCGCCTTTGACCAGGACCTCCTCCCCGGACCCCGCATCTTTCCCGCCGGCCATTCTCTCGGTATTACCGGCGGCCATTGCGACGCCACCGGCTGGGCCCCCGGCATTCTGGAGATTGGCCCCGAGGAAGGCGTCGCCGACGGCATTGACGAAGTGGTTAAGGCGGTGCGCTACCAGACCAAACACGGCGCCAAAGTCATCAAGATATGCGCCACCGCCAGCGTCCTCTCGTACGAGGTATCCGTCGGCCCCAGCAGTACGCTGCCGATGAGTTGCGGGCCTTCGTTGAGGAGGCCGCCCGCCACGGCATCAAGGTGGCTGCCCACGCCCACGGCACCGCCGGCATCAAGGCTGCCATCGAGGCCGGTGTGATGATCGTTTTTGGCACCGACTCGGGCGTCTACCCCCACGGCGACAACGCCCGGGAGTTTGCTGCCTACGTGGAGGCCGGCATGTCGCCCCTGGAGGCCCTGCGCACCGCCACGGTCTACGCCGCCGACCTGCTGGGCGTGGACGACAGGGGCATCATCGCTTCGGGCATGCTCGCCGACTTGGTGGTGGTCCGCGGCAATCCCCTGGAGGACATCACCGCCATGGAGCAAGTCGCCTTCGTTATGAAGGGGGGTACCATATACAAGCGTTGATGGGACGGTCAATCAATGGAGTGAATCTCGGGACAAAACGTGCCTGATCAGGCCACCCCCTAGTCCAATCCCCGGCGCACCAGCAGCGGCTCAATCTCCGGCTCCCGTCCCCGAAACCGCTTGTACAGCGTCATGGGTTCCTCGGTGCCTCCCCGCGAGAGCACGTTCTCCCGCAGCGACTGCGCCGTAGCCGGGTCAAAGATATCGCCCGTCTCTTTGAAGGCTTGGAAGGCGTCGGCGTCGATGACCTCCGCCCAGATGTAGCCGTAGTAGCCTGCGGAATAGCCGCCAGCGAAGATATGGGAAAAGTACGGGCTCCGGTAGCGCGTTACAATTTCCGGAATGAGGCCGATCCGATCCAGCGACATAGCTTCAAAGTCAGCCGGGCTCTGCGCCGCCGTATCGGTGAGGCTGTGCCAATCCATGTCCAGGTAGCTCGCCGCCAGGTACTCAACCGTGGCGAACCCCTGGTTGAAGGTGCTTGCCCGCGTAATCTTGGCGATGAGCTCATCCGGGATGGGCTCGCCCGTCTCGTAGTGTCGGGCATACAACTTCAGCACCTCCGGCGCCGAGGCCCAGTTTTCCATCACCTGGGAGAACACCTCCACAAAGTCCCGCGGCACCGCCGTTCCCGACAGGCTGTTGTAGGTGACGTCCGACAGGAAGCCGTGCAGCGCATGGCCGAATTCGTGGAATAGGGTCTTGGCCTCCTCAAAGGTGATTAGCGCCGGCTTGTCGGCGGTGGGCTTGGTGAAGTTGCCTACATTATAAATTACGGGCGTCACTCGCTGCCCACGCACCTTGGACTGCTTGCGGAAGGAGTTCATCCACGCACCACCCCCCTTGCTGGCCCGGGGGTAATAGTCCACCAGATAGACGGCCAGGTGTGACCCGTCCCTGTCCTTAACCTCGAACGTGCGCACGTCCTCGTGGTATTTCGGCAGGTCGAAACGCTCCTCAAATGTGAGGCCCCACAGCCGGTTGCCCACCTCGAAAGCCCCCTGGATCACGTTCTCCAGCTCGAAGTAGGGACGCAGTTGTTCATCATCCAGATCGTACTTGGCTTTCTTCACCTTCTCGGCGTAATACCACCAGTCCCACGGTTCCAGCTTGAAGCCGCCCCCCTCGGCGTCGATCATGGCCTGGAACTCCGCCGCCTCCCGCTTGGCCTTGGCCAGTGCCGGGGCCCACAGCTGATCCAGCAGGCCGTACACCGTTTCCGGCGTCTTGGCCATATTTTCCTCCAGCACATAGGCTGCATGCGTGGGGTATCCCAACAGGTTCGCCCGCCGTACCCTCAACGCCGCCATTCTAGCGGCAATCACATTATTGTCGTTCTCGTCGCCGTTATCGCCGCGCATGATGTAGCCCTTGAAGATGCGCTCCCGGTAAGCCCGCACAGCCGAGTACTGCAGGAATGGAATCAGGCTTGGCTTGTGCAGGGTAAAAACCCATTTGTCCTTGTGCCCCCGCTCCCCGGCCGTCTCAACGGCGGCGCTGATGCTGCTCTCTGGCAGTCCCGCCAGTTCCTCCTCGTCGCCGATCACCAGTTCGAACGCGTTGTTCTCAGCCAGAATGTGCTCGCCAAACGCCACCGACTGCTTGGAGAGCTCCTGGTTGATCTTGGTCAGCTCCCCCTTTTGCGCCTCATCCAATCGCGCGCCGTTGCGTATGAAGGTGCGATAGGTCTCCCGCAGGAGGGTCGCCTGCTCCACGTCCAAATCCAGCTCCTCCCGCTGCGACCATACCGCCTGCACCCGCTCAAACAGTTGGCTGTTCAGCAGAATTTCGTCGTCGTGCCCTGACAGCAGCGGCGATATCTGCCGGGCAAGTTCCTGCATGCGCTCGTTGGTGTTGGCCCCCTCCAGGTTGAAGAATACTGCCGACACCCGGTCCAACGTCGACCCCGAAAACTCCAGCGCCTCAATGGTGTTGGCGAAAGTGGGCTCAGCCTCATTAACCACTATGACCTGTATCTCCGCCAGCTGTTGGGTCATACCCTCCTCTATCGCCGGCATGTAGTGGTCTTCGGTAATCTTGTCAAACGGAGCTACGTCGAAGGGGGTACCGTACGGTGTCAGCAACGGATTGGGCCCCGGTGAGCACGACAGTGCCACGAGCATGATTCCCTTCATAAGTAGGTGGATACGATCCATGAGCAGACTCCCAAAGTATGAGGGTTCCGGACCATGGGGACAGCCCTGAATTCGCCCCCGCCTAAGGCAGACATGGCCATGGTGAAACATGTTTCCGCCCCAGACCACCATCAGGCCTGGCGACAGGGCTCCAAGCTACTCCCGCCCCGGCGAATTTCCAACGCTTCGGGTGCCCCGGGTGGCCCATTTCCCCTGCGGCGACCCTAACTTCCCACCTGGTTCCCCATTTCCGGGACAGGTGCCATGATATCGCCGCTGATTATTTTGTTGGCCGTCTCAGCCGCTGACCTCCACGGCCAGGACATCACCGACGTCGCCGTCAAGGGCATCAGCGACGCGAGCCGCGACGGCGTCCAGCAAGACCGGCTGGAGGCCATTCTGGACGCCAAGCGCCAAGCCTGCGAAATGGCTGGCCTCCGCATCGAGTCCACCACGACCGTGGAAAATTTTCAGACGGTTTACGACTTTGTGGAAACCCAGGCCGAGGCTGTCCTGCTCCCCGGTTTCCAGATAATCGATAACGGCTATGGCGAAGACGGCGCCTACACCGTGGTCCTGGTGGGCAAAGTCAGGACGGTGGCACCCGCAGCAGACGCGCAAACGTCGCTCTTTACGATCATCATCTGGCTTTCCGAGTGGGAGGCACCATCCAACCAGTCCTACCAGCTGCTGGACAGACTCTATGAATGGCTGCAAATGGCGCACGGTGAATTCAGGGTTGATGACGTAGCTCTTGAAACCCTCGAGGACCGGTTGGTGGAGGTTGCCAGGGCAGATGCGCTCGCCGCCGGCCTGCAGTATTACGCTTTCACGTACAGGCTCCCGACGGGCACCCTCCAATACCAGCAGAGCACCCGCGGCGGCGACGGCTCAATCCGCGTCAGCAAGGTGCAGAAGACACGCCTCAGGCCGGGCCTTCACTATGTCATGCAGGTGGCTGGCTGGAACGCCGTCTATTTTGAGAACCCTGCCCAACTCGACGGCGCCATTTCGAACGACCGTCTCTACGGCACCTTTCCGGGCAACTTCACGTCGGTCTACACCCGCCCCTGATAGCCCCCTCAGTCCAGGCCCGCTTAGTCCCCGTAATCGACCTTCCGCCGACGCGCGAGGACCTGGCCCAGCACCTGAACGAGACCACTCAGGACTGCTGGGCGAGGATGTGCCATGGCCGCCGCGCCAACAGGCAGCCGGGTTGCTACTGTCAGCCTCGGGGCTACTCGTAGCGCAGGGAGTTCACCGGGTCAGCCACTGAGGCCCGCAGCACCTGGTAGCTGATCGTTGCCAGGGCCACCACCAACGCGGCGATCCCGGCAACGGCGAACGAGGACGG
>JADFSS010000050.1 GCA_022560655.1 Candidatus Neomarinimicrobiota bacterium | reverse complement strand
CTGGAGAGAAGGTACTCCTCCGAGTCATCCGCAAGGGCCGCACCCGGAAGCTCAATGCCACCATTGGCGAGAGCCCCCGCGAGCGCCGCATCTTTTCGTTCGGCAGCGGTCGCTTTCCACGAGGATTTGTCTTCGATTTTGACTTCAACGACCATGGCAACGCCAACTTCTTATTCATCTCCCGCGGTCAACTGGGCGTGGAGGTCACCCGTCTTAGCTCAGACTTAGCCGCCTACTTCGAGGTCAAAGCCGAGGAAGGCTTACTGGTCCTGGACGTTTGGGATAAGTCTGTGGCCGCGACGGCAGGGCTCAGAGCAGGCGATATCATCCTCAAGGTGAACACCGCCAAAGTCTCATCGGTGGACGAGCTGCGCGAGGTCATCCGCGATCTGGACGACGGCGACGAATTTACCCTATCAATTGTCCGTCAGGGAAAACCCTTGAGCCTCACTGCCCGCATGAAGGTCGTCGAACGTGGGCGCAGATTCAGTTCAGGGCTCGAGCTCTATGATTTGCGGTTGCCGGGTATGTACTGGATGCAGTATCCCGGTGGCGACCTACGCGATGACATGGACGATCTCGAAGAAAAGCTGCAGGATTTAGGCGACCAGCTGAGTCGCCTCCGCGGCAGCTGAGCTGCCCAGCCCTCCATTCTCGCTGCCCGGTCCCAGCCGACGTTCCCCGGTTCCAACGCTGAGCCGTTGACCCGTGCCGGGTCCAATGTGGCGCCGCCACGTCACCTGCAATCAATCGAGCTCGCCGCAAAGAGCAGACTTCAATGCGCTTGCGCCAATAACAACCGCCCCCGTTACTGCGCCTGCCCCACTGCCCCCAGCTTCTTAAAGCCCCACACCGACAGCGCCCCAAAGGCGACCACCTTGGCGACATTGGCCAGAATGCGCTCCATTTCAGCCAGTCCAAGACATCCAGCGCTCGGAGCATCCCCAAGGGTGAGCAGATAAAGGAGGTTTTGGAACGGCGGAAGCACGAGCAGGGCGGGCTGGGCATCACGCATACCAGACCGGAATGCTGAGTGCTAATCGACAGGCAAAGGGTTATATTGGAGAAGCCATTTCAATGCAGCCGAAAACCGACTGCTGATCAAGGGGAGGATTACCGATGGAACGAAAACAGTTTCTGATCTATGTGGCCACCGCCACGGGCCTGCTGCCCCTGTTGATCACACAAATCGGGTGCGCCTACGATGCGCCGGGCGCGGAGGCCGAACAGGAGACGGAGGGCAGCACAGCCGGATTTAAGGTGGTATCCTCCAGGGACAACTTCCACCGCCACGAGATCATGATACTATTTGCCGATGTATCACAGCCCCCGGCCGGCGGAAAAACGATCACATCCAGCGGCCCGATCCATACTCATGACGTCGTCTTAGGGATGGCCGACTACCAGGCGCTGCAGGACGGCGAACAGGTGGTTATAACCAGCACCTTCGCCTCTCGACATAGTCACACTTTCGCAATCCAGGTATCCACCGGTTAAGTGTCCTATCTTGGCGTTGCCATCCTCCCTTGATATAGAAAGAGATTAGCTTGAGGGTAAGTGTTGCATTGTTGGCCGTCTATATCAGTGGTGGCTGCATCGCCACCCTCCAGACGGCGGAGGTTCTTCCTGAAGGGGAAAATGCAGTTACTGTGGCATATGGAGTTCCTTTCTTCGGGGAGGTTTCCGTAAGATATGGAATTGGCTGGAACTCTGGTGTGGCTATCAAAGCGGCGCTGATGGTCTCACCGATTCCAGAATGGTATATCCTTCCCATGGTTTCTCGTGAATTAAAATATCAGATTCTAGGCGCACCGTACCCGGCACTCGCCTTCATTTTGGGCGGCGGCGCGGTGGAGGGGGGACAGGGAGAGACGGTGAGAATAACAAAATTTGCCTACCCTACCCTGCTTGCTTCGTACGGCCGCCTCTATCTGGGTGGCAGATACATTTTTGATGAGGAAGCTCCGCCAGGAGGGTCGCCATTACGGGGAGGCGTTGTGGGTCTCGCTCTCGGCCCCTACAAAGGTTTCACCGTGCTGACGGAGGTCAATATCCACACTTCACAACAAACCGGTGTTTTAGTTTTTGCGGTGCTGGGAGTTCAGCGCTGAAGGTGGGAGGGATAGCCTCCTGGGCGGCTAATGGTAGGGAGAGAAGGGAGGGAATGCTAGCAAATCAGGGCCGGGAGCTTCGTTTGAGGGAGAATTGACAAAAGCGTGCCCGCAACCTTTCTGACTAGGGATCAATCACCCAGGTAGTCCGACTCAAGCACAATATCGGGAAGGACCGACTGGTACTCTAAGTGTGACCTGTGTTCCTTGGAGTGCCAAAGTATCCCTTCCTGTTCCTTCATGTATGCACGGTACTCAGGAACACCCGGTATCAGGATATTATCGGCAACTACAACGCTACCGCGATGAAACCAGCCTGTTTCGAGAATCTGGAGAAGGTCTGGCAGGTAAGCATCCTTTGCATTATCAATGAAGACAAAGTCCAGCGTGCCCGCCGAAAAGCCGCAGTCCGATTCCAAGTATCTGAGGGTCTTACCACCGTCACCAATGGTGCCGACTACCACCTGCACTCGATCACTCAATCCGGCATGGTTAATGATCTTGCGTGCGATGGCGGCATTAGCTTCTTTGAACTCAATAGAATAAAGGCGGCCTTCCTCGTGCAGCTTGCGCCCCATCCTAATCGCGCTATATCCGACATACGTGCCCAGCTCCAAGATCGTTCTAGGATGGCTGCGTTCCAGCGCAGCGTCAAGAATTTTGCCCTTTTCATCTCCTACATTCATTAGAAAGCTTTCCTGGTAGGCGAAGTCGTCGATAGTCCGAATAACATCGTCAGCGTCACCGCGTCGCGCATTGCTTAGTACCTTTCTGGCTACCCGTTCTTCACGCCCGTCGCCCACTTGCCACTCAATCAGCATCTTTTTCGTGCCAAGCATCATGCGCAGAAAGGACCAGCGCAAAAACGGCACGGGCTTGCCAAGTAGTTCATTGACAACGACCGATGCAGACAGGACTGCAGCGATCCAGATGATCCAGTTCGGCAGCGGCAGCCATGCTAAAAGTGGGATGGTGCTTCCAAGTACGCCCGCTGCTGTCAGTGTTACAATTACTGCAATGATTAGTGTAAGCCAGCGCATATAGGGTATGAGGAAAGTTACGACGTCGGTACTGGCCGCGGGGATGGCACTAGGTATGCCCACAGGCATGAAACGCGCTCACGGGGTATCCCAGGGCGTCGGTGGGGGGCAAAGTATGCCCCAAGACGATTCCACCAGCTGAACTCCCCGACGTTTGATCATGACTAAAAACTAACGGGGAGCATAGATATTTGATTTGCATCTTTAGAACCTGTTTAGACCAAAAATATTAGAACGAAAAAGCCACCTACGAGGATTAATGCGCCCAGCTCAGCTTTGAAAGCGCTGGTCCTCCGGAGTCTGCGGGATTCGCCGATGAAGGTCTGCCGGTAGACCTCACGCTGGCCTGGGGCGGCGTCCTCCAATTGTGGAGGCTCGGGTACCGACACAGGCAAAAGTGAAAACAGCAAGGGAACAGGTAAGGGCCCTACAGCGACGCCCACCAGGAAACCAGGGTCTGAATAAGTAGTAATTAATCCGAATATGCCACCGACAAACATCGCCCCAGCTCCCAGCAAGCCGCCGCCAACTCCCCAGGCATCGCCAGAGTGGCGGCGTCGGGCGTCGGCCCGGGCCAAGGCGATGATGCTCTGCTCCGTCATTCTGGTTGTGCCTACGGTTGATGGCGTGGTTACCGCCGGGGCCGGTAGTGCTGGAATGAGTTCCCCTGTCTCCGGGTCAAACCGCGGCGGTTGCTTCTCAGTTGGAACCTCTGCCAGCAGCCCGGTGAGGGGATCAAACGCGGCCGCAGGGGCAAGCGGCTCACCCGTAATGGGGTCAAACCGCAGGGTGGTGTCAGGGGGCTGCGGGCCGGCCTGGCTCTATGGAGTCGAGGCGACGAGGCCGCTACAGAGGAACAATGCAAACACCACAAATCTAACCATGATAGGCCCCCTCAGCATGTTTCCAAATTGAACTTAGACATGGAATTGCGCTTCTCAATAACCTTTTTATAGTCGCCCCGTGTAAGATGGATTTATGCACATGCAGAGGCGCCGCCGGGGCACAGCGCGGTCAGTGGGCTGATGAAAAACAGAGTCACCAGGCCTGTAATAAGTCGCGACCCGCGCCCGATGGGGCCGGGCCGGAAAATGGTCCTCGATTGCTACAGTTCAAGCTTCCTGGTAGCGGGGCTTAAACATAACCTTGTAGCGCGAAAGGTTTGATGGGAAGCTGGCCTCGCGCAGGGGCGGGCGTCTGCCGGCGAGAAACGCGCTCAGGGCACCTTGCCATAATCTCTGTTGTGCATTGACAGAATATCGCCACAGGGCATCTTATCCAATTTGATGGCGCCAGCCAAATGCCGAATCGAGGCGGCGCCCACTATGAATACCCGTCATCAGGCATTGAGCTGCGGCCTTACCCCTCTGCTTGTAGATGGGATTTGGACCAATCGTGCTGCTGAATAATAAGGAATCCCTGATCATACCTCGGTGATGGCCAGGTACAATCAGGGATTTAGCAGCTATGAGGCGCGTAGAACAGAAATTATTTCAGCGCATCTTCGGCCAACAAAATGCAGCAACTCCGCCATTAACAACTATATTCAGATATAACGGTACAGCGCCCAGTCCTTGAATAAAGATATGGTACAGGGTCACAACAACTACTAATCCAGTAAGGGTGACCATACCCTTAAAAAAATCAGCCTCCTCAGACCCGCTCATGAACCATGCTATGGCACCGACGCCTATGATGTATGTCCCCCATATCTGTTGGGTGGCCATAAAAAGTGAACTAGGCTCCATTACACCCATTCCATCAAGGACCTTTGCCGCCATAAAGAGAAAAGCTGCACCCATTAATAGACTGTAAACAGCATAAACCTTGAGAACAAGCTTGGTATTCATTGGCGCCTCATTATTATTTGATGGGTTAGTGGCAGCTGCGAAAATAATAGCCACCGGTACTTAAGTCAAGGATGAGCGCCTGTCCGATTATTCAACTTTGCATCTGAAAAGGTGAACAAGGAAGCAGCTCGATTGATGACGCGAGAGATCTCCACTGAAGATCAAGCTAACCCAATTGGACTTACCCTCAGTATCCGGCCCGGACCCCTATCTTTGACCGTCGATTGCGAAGGCTGACATCTCATTTCCTCGGGCCCTTCAGACTCGTGCCCTCCAGCAGCATTTCCAGAGATCTCGTTATCCTGCTCTCCCGAGTTTCCACCTTCTTGGCGCTCTCGATCCAATCTACGAATTCTTTTCTGTGCGAATACGAGAGCGATTCAAATGATTTACGAAGTTGCTGATTCGTTTCCCAAGCCTCGGCGAAGTCGACAGGAACCGCAACGGTTCGAGGCGCAGTGTCTCTCTCCATCACAACGTGAACCATATCCCCCGGCGTCGCCTGAATTGCATCGCGTATGGATCTATTCACAACGATGTAATGGCTGCCATCACCATGTGGTCGGGCGGAGGTACGGAACGGATACCCGTTCATGAAGCCCACGACCTTGACTTGGCCTCTGGTTCCCAACTCCTGAGTAATATCAGCTGGGATATCCAGGTACGTCCATGTTCCAACACCCTTGGGTCGAGCGAGAGGAGCGTCGAATTCAAACTTCGCCATTCACGAGCCCCCCAGGATAATTGTTGAGCTGCTAGGTGCCTCGGCCTAGCGGACTTGGCGGATCGGTGGTCATGTCGAACTGAACCGCAGGCTGCTACGACCACATTTTTCTCTGAAGTTCCTGCTGGCTCCGCCGATATTCAATATGAATGGCTTCCGTAGGCCATGTCTATTGTTTGGCACGATTTTTTCTGTCCTGTAGGAGGAGCTAGACGCGATGGGACAAATTCAGCCAGTGCAGGACATCGAGGAGTGGTTTAAGATGCCCGATCCCTGGGGTTACGAGCAACATCCCGATGATGCCAAGAGGCGGGCCATTCTTAAGTCGCTCCTGGAGGGCCGCGACTATGGGCGCGTGCTCGATATCGGCTGCGGGGACGGATTTATCACCAGGGTTTTGCCGGGCAAGGAAATCATCGGTGTCGATATTTCCGAAAACGCCGTATCTCAGGCGAGAGTAAACAGCGCGGGCCTGAGTCACATCAGGTATGAGGCCTGTTCCTTGTTTGATTTGCCACTCCCTGGCTTCAAGAACAGTTTCGACCTTATCGTATTGACGGGGGTGCTCTATCCGCAGTACATCGGCGAAGGTGATCTACTGGCATTCACGCTGCTGGATTTGATGCTGAAAAGTGGGGGCGTCATGGTCAGCTGCCACATCGACGCGTGGTACAACTTCCGTTTCCCCTACATCACGTTTCACCGTGAATACTACCGCTACAGGGAGTACAGCCATCTGTTGGAGGCCTTCTTCAAATGATCCTCCTGTATCATAAGGTTGATTTGGAGTCGCCAACGGTCTGGTGGGTGCACGTCAACGCGTTTTACAGGCAGATGCAGGCGCTGCAGAGCTACACGGTTGTCTACCTGGACGACTATCATCCCAGTGATCAAGATCAGATCGTCATCACATTTGACGGCATCTACGAAAATGTGTACCACTATGCATGGCCCATTCTTAAACATTTTGGCTACCCGTACGAGCTATTTATCGTGGGCGACACGGTGGGGAAGGACAACGCGTTCGATCAGCATGTGGAGCCACCAGCGATGTTCGCCAGCAAGGAGCAGCTTGCCGAAATGGTGCAAGCAGGCGCCAGGCTTCAGTGGCACAGCCGCACCCATCCGGACCTGACACTGCCTGAGAATCGGGCTCGAATCGATGCCGAACTTGACGTGCCGGCGGATCTTAAGAAGATCGATCCGGAGGGATTTAGGTGGTTTGGTTACCCGCACGGTAAGCACAACAAAGACCTCATCATGAAGACCAAAGAGAAATTCGCCGGGGCGCTGTCCTGCATGGCCGGGAATGACGAGGATCCTTACCAGCTTAACCGGATGATCGTCAAGAACGACACGAACCTGGCCCCAGCCACCGTTTCGCTGATTATCGCCAACTACAATTACGGTGCCTTTGCCGCCGAGGCCATTGAATCTGTATTAAGGCAGATTGTCTTGCCTGACGAAATCTTGTTTATGGATGACTGCTCCGTTGACAATTCGTTAGAGGTGGCCAAGCGGTACGAGGACAGAATCCGGATCGAGTCAAACGAAAAAAATCTCGGAATCGTTGGAAACTTCAACAAGGCCGTCTCCATGACGAGGGGAGACTACATTTGCTTTCTGGGCGCCGACAATCGATTGCGCAGCGACTATGTCATGAGGTGCCGCCAAGCCTTGGATCGTAACCGGAAGGCGGCCATCGCTTATACGCATGTTGTGTTGTTTGGCCCGCGGGCAGAGGTCGTTGCCCAGCTGGCCAAGGCCGAACCGGCGCCCAACCATCCAGGCCTCTATCTGTGGGAATTCCCTCCATGGGACCGGTCCCTGGTTGATCCTCCTCAGTTGAGCAATTTCATGCACGGGTCGTCCATGTACCGGCGGACCGTTTTTGAACAGGTGGGAGGGTACCTGGAGACCGATGGTCCCGAAGACCACAATCTTTTTGCACGAATGACCAAAACTGGCTGGGATGCGGTTCTGGTTCCTGAATAGCTGCTTGAATACCGGCAACATTCGAATGAACGGGCTAATACCGTCCTAAACACGGAGATGGAAGTAGCCTACTATCGGCGGATGGTGAGCAGGCAAAATGAGGAACTGGACAGGATCAGGGCGGCTGCAGTCGGTCCCGTCACAAGGCAACAAGTGCTAGCCAAGAGTCTTGGTCTGCTCAAGCAGGCCGCTGATGCAGGCGGTGTGGAAAGCGGTTTGACGCTGGCAGACAAGGTGTTCAACCAGTTCAAGGAGCACGGGCAATTGCTCCATCATTACGGCCAGCTCTTGGTACACCGGGGAGATTTGGAGGAGGCACTGCATTTCCTCCGCGTTGCGTTGAAATACGATGATGAGCTGGCGGCCGCACACAATGATCTGGCCAGCGTCTTAATTGCCGTGGGAAAACCGGATCAGGCGACCCATCACATGACGGAGGCAACCCGCTGCGAGCCGGACAACCTGATGTATCTCGAAAACCTTGGGGATCTATACCTGATCGCGGGGAATGTGGAGCTGGCTTTGCGGACATACCACGATATTCTGGGAAAGCAGCCCGCAAACAATGACTTGAGATTCAAGATCGCCCAGGTATATGCCGAATCGCATCAACACCCCGAGGCCGTGGAACTGTGCTACGCCCTGATTGAGCAGGATCCAGGTCATCCGGGCGCAAAACGGCTACTGAGCCAGCTGGGCTAATGGATCGCCTGAGCCGCCTCTCCGTTCGATTGGATCACCTATGAAAGTTCTGCTCTTTGTGGAGAACATCGGGGCGATCGCCCAGATCAGACTTCTGAGGCCTTTCGAGAAGCTTCAGGAGGCTTGCGTGCTGACCTGTGATCAATATGTAATGGACAAACCGCGTCAATTTGACTTTGCTCAGTTCGATAAGTACGATGTGGTCATCTTTCAAAGGACCAGTTCGCCCGAGACCGTAAATCTGATGAGGCAGGCTCAGAAGCGAAACACCAGAGTGATCTACGATATCGATGACAACCTGCTGGATATTCCCCCTGAACATATCTTTTTCGACGAGTTTCAAGACAGTGCCATCACCAATGCCATACGATCCCATCTGGCGGAGGCCGACCTTGTGACCGTTTCTACCGGCGTTCTCTGGAGCGCCCTGGCGGAATTCTCAGCGCACAGAGTGGTCGTTCAGAATGAAATCGATTTGAATCTGTTCCCGCCTCCACAGGCAAAGTTGAAGGACCAGGTAACGATTGCATACGCAGGTGGCATAACGCATGGGCGCGACCTGGAGCCGGTCGTCCCAGCCCTTGTGGAGTTGCTTGAGGAGTATAAGTCGGCCATCCGCGTTGTGCTGTTTTATCTGCGGCCGGCGAGCCTGAAAAAGTATCCGCAAGTTCTTCACCTCGGTGGTTTTCCCGAGTATCAGCAGTATGCGAGGCTGTTACAGGAGGCAAAGATTGACATTGGGCTGGCACCGTTGCGGGACGACAAGTTTAATAGCGCCAAAAGCGACGTGAAGTACTTGGAGTATGGCAGCCAGGCCGTGGCGGGCGTGTACAGTCGATCCTTGCCCTACAGCTCAGTCGTCGATGGGGAGACCGGCCTCTTTGTCGAAGGGGATGATGCTGGGATGTGGTATGATCGCATCAAATATCTGATCGAGAATCCAGAGGAGCGTGAACGTATGGGAAACAATGCAATGTTGGATGTGCGCGGCAACAGAACCTCCGATCACATGGCACAGACCTGGCTCAGGACCCTGAACAATCTGTCTGCCTCAGACACCGTTATACCCGCCAAACCGGTCGTTTCGATCATCATGCTCACCTACAACGCGCTCAAGTACACGAAAGAGTGCGTCGAGTCAATCAGGCGGCACACGTTCTATCCCCATGAGATCGTCTTTGTGGATAACGGCTCCAAAGACGGGACGGTGGGCTACCTGGAGGAACTGACCACAGCGAACCCGCATTACCGGCTCATCGCCAATAAGACCAATATGGGCTTCGCAGCCGGCAACAATCTGGGCGTCGGCGCGGCGCGCGGCGAGTATGTCCTGATGCTCAACAATGACGTGCTCGTGGGTCCCGGGTGGTTGGAGGACCTGGTGAGCTCTCTTGAGCGCCACCCCAAGATCGGCCTGGTGGGGCCCTTAACCAATCACATTAGCGGACGCCAGGCGATCGCCCACGTGCCTTATGAGGACACCGACGGATTCT
Source organism: Candidatus Neomarinimicrobiota bacterium (assembly GCA_022560655.1). Taxonomy (NCBI): domain Bacteria; kingdom Pseudomonadati; phylum Fidelibacterota; species Fidelibacterota bacterium. The sequence goes on along the minus strand of JADFSS010000050.1, from coordinate 5,913 downwards.
ATCAGTTTTCGGCCCAGGTCAGGGAGGCTAAGAAGGGGGTGCTGACCCCTCGTCGCAGAATCGCAGGTTTTGCGCTGCTGCTGAGGCGGTCACTCTTTGAGCAGGTTGGCGGGCTGGCGCAAGTATTTGGGTCGGGAAACTACGAAGATGACGATCTTTGCCTACGCGTTGCCGAGCTGGGCTATGCCATCATGGTGGACGAGGGCACCTACCTCCACCACTACGGCAGTCAAACGTTTACCGCCAACGGAATAGATTACGCAGCTTCGCTCAAACGGAACGAGAAACTGTTCAGAAAGCGATGGCCGGATGTCGATCACAAGTGGCTGCTCGAATTTGATGAGCCACTGGCGGAAAGCCACAAGGCCGAGCTCGACAAGGCTGCCGTGGCCCTTGAGGGCGGTGAACTGGGTGCGGCCGAGACAATCTGCGCGCAAGTTATCCGGGAAAACCCCCTTTCAGCCAGCGCATATCATGGGCTGGGACTTTGTGCCCATCTCAAGGGTAATCACGACACGGCCAGATCCTACTACCAAAGCGCCCTTCAGCACGATCCGGCTTTACACCCCGCAATCAAGAGCCTGGCCCGCCTTGACTTGGCGGCAGGCAATGCTTCCGATTCACAAATAGGGCTGCTCAGACTGCTGGAAAAGGATCAGGACGATTTTGAGGCCCGCCTGCTGCTAGCCAACGTGCTTTTGAGGCAGGAGCAGTTTGAGGATGCAGTCCACCTGCTCATCAGCATTACCAGGGATGACCCTGACGATTACGACGGGCATATGACTCTTGCAGCGCTGTATGATGAGCTGGAGCAGGGTGAGAAGGTAGTCGAACTTATGAATGTGGTGCTTGCCACCCGGCCTCACGATGAAGATGCCATAGACCTGATGGCGAAGTACGCCCCGATTAGTTAGCTAGATCTGCAGCCCTGCCCACCCGGCGATCAAGCGCAAACCTCATGCCCATTCCGGTCCTACCGTCCTCTGGGGCTCGAACCCTTGACGGCGGACTCGTGGCGCTCAGCGCAACTGTCGAGCAACCAGCCGCCGTATCCGCAGCGTAGCCTGTCCATAAGTGGATTCTTGCTCAGACCTTGGCCGTGCCCTCATCCGCTTGCCTGTAGCTCAGGGCACCGCTGGGACAGTGCGCGATGGTGCTCATGATCGCCTCAGCGTTAGCACCACCTGCATTTACCCAAGGTCGATTTCTTAGATTAAAGACCTCCGGGAGACGGGTCAGGCATTCCGCCGAATGTATGCAGATCTTAGGATCGAACTGCACGATGACATCCGTCCCATGGTACTCTTTGGCTGGCTGGGTCTTTGCCGGAAGGCCCGTCTGCTCTGTGCTCGAATAAACGTGGCTTAAAATGGCGGCCCGCCGCTGCAGTTCCAGCATCGTAATGACCACCGAGACGACGCCGAAAATAACGAGGATCCCCATAGGTCGTAGTGGATCTCCTAACAGAACGAGGGGAGTGATGCCTACCAACGCAATGCCGTAGGTCGCAGTTAGCCGTCGTCTTTCTCGATGCGGATAGGTGATCAGTTGCAGGCTATAGAAGGCCGCAATCCACAAGGCCAGCCCGCCCCCCAGGAGCCGCAAGGTCTCGGGCGGGAAGGCAGCACGGTCGGAATCCACGATGCTGTGTTCAATGCCGACACCCATGGCAACCAGCCCGATGAGCATCGGCAAATGGAGGAACATGTACGCCTGTCCGTTTCCCAGGGTACACTCCAGGACGGCCCGGTCCACGTAGCCGAAATAATTCCACCAGATTGAAGTAGCGATCGCGAATCCCACGATAGCCGCCACGACGGCCAGGGGATTCCAGTTTACGTCGCCAACACTGGTGATAATGGCAAGGATTGCCTCACCCAGCACGATAATTGTGAACAGACCGACCCGTTCCGGAAGATGAAATGTGTGCACGGGGAATTGTCGTGCAACGTTGCGAGCCAGAAGAAAGGTGCCGAACTCGATGCCGATGCCTGCTGCCCAAAACATGTAGCGAAGTGGGGGTTGGACGGCGATGGAGATGAGCCAGAGCGCTGCTCCCGCGGAATAGCCGGCCAGAAAGAATGCTGTGAGCCTGTTGGCCTCCGGATATTCCGTGCGGGCGCGAACGTACAGAATCAGGAGGGTTGCTCTGGTCGCTACATACGCGGCGGCGAACCCCGCTGATCCCGACCCCAATGCTTCGGGGAGCTGCACGGCCAAGGCCGCAGACGCGAGCATCTGGAGAATGGTCATGCTCCGCTGAAAGTTGTCATCCCCGCCGAAACGGGTTGCAAATATGGTGTGACCTGCCCAGGACCACCAGACGGGAATGAACAGGCCAACGAAGACGGCGAAACCCTTAATACTCAAGTTGTCGCTGAGTTGGTGGGCCAAGACCGCGACGGCAACGACGTAAACCAGATCATAGAAAAGTTCCAACCAGGTGGCGTGGCGGTGTTCAGTGGGTGATCCACCATCAAAGTCTGAGGTTGTAAGGGATGACGTCATTGAATCAACCATCGGGATAAAGTTACACCCTCAGCAATTAAAGGATACGCATTTGCCGGACCGCGCTGGTGGCTCCCGGTTGCTATCCCGGAAGGCAGTATGAAGATCGCCGAGGCGAATATCAGGAATTTGAACGTAATTTGCGTTGACTTATCGCCATCCCGATGAATGCTACCGCCAGCAGGAGGGAGACCCCCCCAATAATCCCGAAGGTGCCGCTCATGCCTGCCCGCGCCACCATGGGTTGCGTAATGATGGGCGTAATGAACTGCCCGACGAAAAGTGCCGCACTCAGCCCACCAATGGCACGCCCACGTAGTGCGGTGGGAGTAATTGAAGCTATCCAGACATTCAGATTCGGCGGAAACAGTCCCAAACCCAGCCCGCCAATCAACAACCCGCCCATAATGAGCGCATAACTGGTCGTGAGGCCGACAATCAAATGGTTGATGCCCACGGTGAGAAAAAATAGGCCAAAAATGCCCTGAAAGGAGAGTCGCGCCTTCAGTCGATGATATTGCAGCGCAATGATAATGGCGGGCAAAGTCTGCAGTGAAAGCGCCAGCCCCACCTGGCTGTTACTCGCTCCAACTTGAGCAATAAGGTAGAAGGGCAGCTGTACCGGGAAGACGAAGAAAATGAACATGCCCACAAAGGCCGTGGTGTAGATGAGTCCGATAGTTCGTATGGGCAGTGAGCCGCTATTGGCGAGGCTTGCCTGCCTTGCATCCCCCGCCTGACTCCTGGTTTCATCAACGGCAAACAGCACGCCCGGCAGAACAAGGAAGGCAGATAGATAAATCAGAAAGGGGAACCTCCACCCTATGTCGGCAAGAACTCCAGACAGCAGCAGATAGACCATCCCACCGAGGCCTATTGCCGCTCCCTGGTAGCCCATGAATTGATTGAGTTTGGCCCCCGTGAAATGGTCGCCAATCAGCGTTGTAAAACCGCTGATGATGCCTGCCACAGCCACACCCAACAGGGCTCTTCCAACTAATATGCTGAAAAGAGAGCTCAATAAGAATCCCGACGAACCGGCAAGGCCGTACAATATCAAAGAGACGATGAGGACCGGTTTTCGCCCCAGGGAGTCCAGGAGCATACCTGCGAACGGGGCGCTCAGTGCAATAAAGAGCGCGGGCATCGTCAACACGAGCCGGACCAGAAATTCGGCGTTCGGCACGTCTTGAAATGCGACGGTCATATCGGGGAGGGCGGGCGCAAGCGCAGCTCCAGCCAGGACCGTCATCGTACTGCCCAGCAGGATAGTCAGGTTGCGAATACTGGTTCTGCTGATGCTCGCCTCAAATCATGGAGCTAGGCGTTAACCTGGATTCCTGCGCTGCAACCGGCTGGCGCCTACTTAGGTTGCGGCTCCACGGCACCGTGCCCAGCATCATAATCAGAGTAACCGGAAACGCTGAATTGTTTGGCAGCTCGCACGACCTCCTGACCGAGCGAGCGCAATTGCTGTGCTATTTGAGGCTCACGTGGCTGCCCGTCTGCGTCGAAGGCCTGCATAGCTCGAGGAATAGGGATAACCAGGGGGACTGTCCATCCCCGTAGCGCGCGAACAACAAACTCCATGGTGTTAACCGCCTGCAATCCCTGAACTCCGCCGGCGGTGCTGATTAGACCGACTACCTTGTTCGTGAGATAGGGAGGTTCGCGACTGCTCAATAGCTCGAGCCAGTCTAGAGCGTTCTTGAAGGAACCACTAATGGTGCCATGATACAGTGGGCTACTCCAGATCAGGCCAGCAGCATCGTAAACCGCAGCGGCCAGTTTTGTGGCGGACGCCGGGACATCTTGTGTTCTGGGAACGAACATAGGCAAGTTAAGGCTGGCAATGTTGATCAGCTCGGTGCGCGCCTCGGCCTCCCCGGCGCCTTCCAGAGCAATTTTCAAGGCAGCAAGACTCGTTGATGCGGGAGCCATTGAACCCCCGATGCCGACGATGGTCAAAGACGTATTCATCAGACGCTGGCTCCTGTTCTTGAGTTTCGATCCAATACGGTCATTTTGCCCAACCCGTGTATGGAATTAGAATTACATCTATATCGCGTGCCACACGTCGTCGGTCCATTGCAAGACGGGTGTACGCGCTGCTCGCAGCCTCAAATTTGGCCATCAGAGCAGGATGAATACGAACAGGTGCCAGCGGTGTGGCTGTCGATAAAGCAGGCGCCTTATCTGGAACGTACCCGGAAAAATGCAATTGCGTTGCGTTTCCCTACCTCAGGAGCACCATCTTGATGGACTTGGTATACTGAGGTGTCACCATGCGACCGATATAAATGCCGCTGGGCATTTCCTGCCCGCCAGTCGTGCGGCCATCCCAGACCACGTGGTGGTACCCAGCCGGCCAAGCCCGATCCAGTAGCCGGGCGACTTCGCGGCCCTGGAGATCATAGACCACCAGCCGCACTGCCGCTGCCTGGGGCAGGTCGAAGCGCAGGGTGGTAACGGGATTGAAGGGGTTGGGGTAGCTGGGATACAAAGCGTGCGTAGTTGGTAAGAGTAGCGCATGCTCGAGAGCCAGCGTTGCGGGCGTAGCGCTCACCGCGCTTGAAAATTCGCTTTCCATGAGGGCTGTATCCACCGCTGTCACCCTGTAATAGTAGGTAATACCATTAACTAAGCCCGAGATGGATTTCGTCGTGTCGCTGATGCCGCCGACGGTGCTGTCCACCTTGCTCGTGGGACCAGGAGACGTACCACCGTAAATGTAGTAGCGGAAGAAATCGGTTTCGGTGTTAGGAGACCAAGTGAGAGTGATCTGTCCGTCGCCGGGGGTGGCAGTGAGGTTGGTAGGGGCGTCTATTCTAAACGGGCCCTCAACGATCAGAGTACCGCTGAAGCCGTGCACGGTATGTTGGATGACGAAGCGCCCGGTATCGTCAGGGGTGAACTCGAACTTCGTGATCTGGGCTCTGTTGCCGAGGCGACGCTTCACATTGCCGGGTGACGTGGTTGCAGGAGCCGCTATCCACGGCTCAATACTGACCCAATGGTCGGTATCCAGACTGATGTTGTAGATAGTTAACGGGATATCCGTCAACGCGTGGATAGTAGGCGGATATATTTTCGATTCAGCGTTGCTGTGAATGAGTGCAACGCCCTGCTGGCCGTTAGCTCTCACTGTTTGATCCACTGCGAGTGAATCATCCACGATGATGATGTCACCCGTAAATCCATGACCGAGGTTAAGAATTTGAAATGTGCCCGATACCAGTGGCGTAAAATCCACCTGCAGAATCTTGCCTACGCGCATCAGGTCAGTTGTCATAATGAAAGGAAGTATGCGCAATTCATTTTGATGTTCACTTGCATTAGGGGTGAAATGGAGCCGCAAAGGTTGACCTACGCGTGAAATAATTGGATCGGGAAAGAAATCCGAAT
>JADFSS010000049.1 GCA_022560655.1 Candidatus Neomarinimicrobiota bacterium | reverse complement strand
AATGGATCAACCTATGCGTCGGGCCTTAGGGCAGGCAGGGTGCTCTACGGTCCCACGGGTAAGGTCAGCGGCTTTGAGGACCCCAACACGCGCCACATCTGGCGTGTACGGCGGGACTACCGGACCGCTGACCTCACCGCCGACGCGGCCAGCTTCACAAGGCTAGAATCGTTCAAAATCAATGACGAATGGCTTTCTGATACGATTCGAGTTTCCACTCAGGAGTTGTTTTATCAGTATGACTATGACTGGCAGCATTGGCCCGCTGCAGAGGGTGCACCCTTCGAGGACGTAGACGGTGACGGGCTGTTCAATCCGGCGGTGGATGTGCCTGGCGAGCCCAATGCTCTTCAGACCGTATGGTTGGTGGCCAACGACCTGCCCAACGCTGATGGCTCCAACGCGTCGGACGACTTCCTGTTGACGCCGCCTATCGGCATTGAAATGCAGATGACGCTGTTTGCTACCGCTGTACCAGCGATCGAACCGCTCAACAGCACCATCTTCAAGCGCGTCAAACTCATCTACACCGGCCTGCCCGATACGCCTGATTCCGCCCACATCGATACCATGTACATCAGCCAGTTCGCCGATCCCGACGTCGGTGATGATTTCGGCGATGATTTCGTGGGCTGGGATCACGATCTGGAAATGGGCTATGTCTATGACGCCCCCAGCGGTCTCGAAAATCCTCCGCCAGCCCGCCTGGAGCCGGCAGTGGGCTATGTGTTCCTAGAGGGCCCCAAAGTAGCTGGCGACGCACTGAAAATCTCAGCCTTCGTCAATATTCCGCCCGGCAATCCCTTAGAAGACCCTGACTTGCGAGAGCATGCCCCGCGGTTCTTTAATATGATGGAAGGGTTTCTGCCTCGCCCCCCATACCCGGAGCAGGAGCCATTTATCTCCCCCATCACCGGCGACCCGGTCAAATTTACCCACGATGGCGATCCCATAGCAGGCACCGGCTGGTTTGACGGCCTCCTGTTCCCCCCTGGCGAACGCTTGTTCTTTATGACGACCGGACCCTTTGCCATGGCCCTGGGCGACACTCAGGAGGTGCTGCTGGCCCTGGTGGGCGCCCTGAGCACCGATCCCCTGGCGAGCATCGTCAAGCTGCGCTATTTCGCTGTCGTGGCCCAGCTCTACAACGAAGACGGCCTGCCCCCGCTGGATGTTTCGGGGCCGCAAATCACCTACTCCCCGGAGCGCTACCTACTCAGCCCCAACTATCCCAATCCCTTCAACCCCATCACCCGCATCGACTACCAGGTGCCGGTGGTCTCCATCCTAACGCTGGGGGTGTACAATCTGCTGGGGCAAGAGATTATCAGGCTGGTTGAACAACGCGCCCACCCACCAGGGAACTTCTCGGTGGTCTGGAACGGGCACAGCTGGAAAGGGCAGCTGATGCCGGCGGGAATCTACCTCTACCGCCTGGAGGCGCTGCCGCCCTACGTCCTGCCGGGCCAGGGGATCGTGAAGACCGGCAAGATGGTGCTGCTGAAGTAACCGCCCGTCGCAAGCAGTTAGCCCGCCCACCGTTCCCGCCGCCATGAACTACCTGGCCCATCTTTATCTCGCCGATGGCACCCCCGAGTCGCTGGTGGGCAGCCTGCTGGGCGATTTCGTGCGCGGCGACGACTACCTGCGCTACAGCCCGGCCATCCAGCGGGCCATTATGGTGCACCGCAAGACCGACGCCTTCACCGATGTGCACCCCATCTACATCCGCAGCAAGCGCCGGCTGGACCCCGCCTTCCGCCATACCAAGCGCATACTGGTGGACGTTTTCTACGACCACTTCCTGGCGAAAAACTGGCACGCCTACGCCGCCGTACCGCTGGAGGAGTTTACCCGTGAGGCTTACCGGGCATTGGAGCTCCACGAGCCCGACCTGCCGCCCCGACTGCGGCGTATGCTGCCCTACATGAAGGCCGATAACTGGCTGCTGGCCTACCGCGAGCTGCAGGGCATCGGGCTGACACTGGAAGGGCTGTCGCGTCGCATGAGCCGCGCCAATCTGCTGGCCCAGGGCCTGGCCGCACTTACGGATAACTATGCCGCGCTGGAGAGCGATTTCCAGGCGTTCTTCCCGCAACTGCAGGACTACGTCGCCGGGCTCAATAAGGGCTACGGCTAGTCACAGACCTCCAGCGTGCTTGCTGGCAAAGGCATCCGTGGCGGCGATGAGCCGGTCCACGATCCCCGGCTCGGTAATGGAGTGCCCCGCGTCGGGTATGATCTCCAACTGGGCCTCGGGCCAGGCGCGGTGCAGGTCCCAGGCGCTGGTCAGGGGACAGACCATGTCGTAGCGCCCCTGCACGATGACACCGGGTATGGAGCGCAGCTTGTCTACCTCCTGCAGCAATTGGTTTTCCTCCAGGAACGCGCGGTTGACAAAGTAGTGGCTCTCGATGCGGGCAAAGGCCAGGCTGAATTGCTCTTCGCCGAATTTCGCCACCGAGCCCTCGTCGAAATAAAGCTTACTGGTTGCCCCCTCCCAGACGCTCCAGGCCCTGGCTGCCTCCAGCTGCACGGCCCGGTCATCACCGGTCAGGCGCCGGTGGTAGGCCTGGAGCAGGTCACCGCGCTCCTCAGCGGGTATGGGCGCCAGAAACTGCTCCCAGTGATCTGGAAAAACGCGGTTGGCGCCCTCCTGGTAGAACCAGCGAATCTCCGCGTCCCGGCACAGGAAAATGCCCCGCAGAATCAGCCCCGCCACGCGCTCCGGATGCGCCTCGGCGTAGGCCAATCCCAGCGTGCTGCCCCACGAGCCGCCAAAGACCAGCCAACGCTCCACCCCGGCGTCTTCCCGCACCCGTTCCATGTCCGCAATCAGGTGCTGGGTCGTATTTTCCTGCAGCTCGGCGCGGGGCCTGCTCTGCCCCGACCCCCGCTGGTCCACCAGGATCACCCGGTAGCGGGCGGGGTCGAAGTACTGGCGGTAGCTGGTCTCAATACCGCCACCAGGCCCGCCGTGGACAAACAACGCCGGTAAACCCTCCGGCCTGCCGCACTCCTCGTAGTGGATGGTGTGTAGGTCTGACACGGGCAGATGCTTGTGCCGGTACGGTTCAATGGGCGGATAGAGCTCATTCATGGCTGCTCCTGAAGTCGGATGGTAAATTCTGCCAGGTGCGGGGCGCCGTCAATCCCCCTGCGCCTGGCTCCACCCGGACACCTCACCTGCACGGCGGCTAGTCTGCGTCCGGGTCCGGCGGCTTGCGCCGTGCTTTTGCCTGCGAACGCTGCTTTTTCTCCTGCAACCGGCGTTCTTTTTCCCGCCGGGGAACCGGCGATGATTTTCTGGGGCGCTTTTCCGCAAACATCGCCTCCAGCCGCTGTCGCAGCCGCTCCATGGCCACCACGCGGTTGCGGTGCTGGCTGCGGCTCTCGGCGGCGATCACCGTCACCCCCGTGGGCACATGGGTGACCCGCACGGCAGATTCGGTCTTGTTGCGGTGCTGACCGCCCGGCCCGGAGGCCTTGAAGGTGGTGACCGTGACTTCCGCCTCCAAATGCTCCCAGTCGGGGGAGCTGCGCTCCGGTGGCAGTAATTCGTTAGGGTCGTAAGGCATACGAAAGCCCGCCTGAAGTCCCCGCTCTACGACTGCAAGAGCAGGGCCCCGGACGGGCCACAATGATGGATTGCCGCAGCGCCCCCAACGAGGGGGCCCTGCCCGACGGCTAGAGTGCCTACTTCCTCTGGTATAGCAGCAGAAGCAGCAACAGGGCGATCAGGCCGGCCACACCATTCTGGCCGCTCCCGGCAATATTGCCTACGATCGTCGCGATGTTCCCCGTGACATAGTTCGTGCCAAACAAGATGTCCAGTACGATCAACACCAGAATGATGGTCAAACCCAGGTCAACGAATTGCCTGAGGACCCCGCCAACCTGGTCAAAGATGTCCTTGATACCTGCCATTCGGACGCCTCCTTTTCTCGCCTAAATCCACAGCACCCAAGGAGTGCTCCCTGGGGTGATAGCACCCCCTCACTCCCCGTGAATGAGGAAATGAATCGCCTGGAAATGTAAGAATTCGCACCCGCTGGACGGGGACGAATTCTTAAGATGCACTATCTTCTATAGATAGCCAGGATGAGCAGAAGGACTATTAGGCCTGTCACACCCTGTCCTGTGAAACTCTCCACAAACCCCGCCACTTTTCCAACAATGTCAAATCCCGTGGCGAAAATTACATCGACGACCAGCAAAACGATGCCCAGGGTGAATAGCAATTCCACGAATCCCCTCAGCCATCCGCCTATGTCATCAAACCAGTCCTGCAGAGACGCCATAGCGTGCTCCTCCTTGTTACGTTCCTTGACAACTGTACTTTTCTGCCCTGTTGACGGCAGAAAAGTAGGTAGGCGTCCCCCATCTCCGGTAAGGGGTGCCCAATACTTTAACGGTCATGTGGTCGAGTAGACTCAGTGAAGTATGCTTGCGAATAGGGGTCTGGCGTTTGATCGGCTTTCGCACGATACGGCGCCAGCTCTTAGCCCAAAATCTATCTATTTATGCTAGTAGAGTCAAGCACGCAGTTCCGCCCGCGAATCGCTTGCGTGGCAGCTGATAGCCGCTTTCTGCCTCTCCGCGGCGCCGGCCATGTTTTTCGCCTGGGCGTCAGTTCCGCGGATAGCGACCGGGACCCGTTGATTTCAGTGGCAAATTGGGTCTCAACTGGGGCTGTAGGCACGACCTGGCGTAGGGGTAATCCGGCTTGGCCTCGGTCCCCAAAAGATTTGATCCTTGCCTTGACGGACAAATATTAAGGATATTCATGATGGCCCGAATCAACATGTACGTCACGACCTGGTGTCCCTACTGTGCACAGGCCAAGCAATTGCTCCGATCCCTGGGTGCATCGTGGGAGGAGACCAACATTGACCAGATGGGGATGACGCGGGCGGAGCTCGCCGGGTTAACCGGCGGATATACCGTACCACAGATTGTCATCAATGGCCAGCCTATTGGCGGGTTTGACGACCTGTACGCGCTGAATGTGTCCGGCCAATTGCAGGATCTGCTCCAGGACTGACCAGCTATGCTGAGCTTCCTCCCCGACGAAATTGAGGCCTACTGCCGCCAGCAGACCTCACAGGAGGACCCCATCTACCGGGATCTCACCAGCTACACCCAGGCCAACACCGAGACGCCGCAAATGCTGGCGGGCTACATGGTGGGAGCGGTGCTGCAGCTGTTGGCCCGCACTCTGGGGGCCAGGCGGGTGCTGGAAGTGGGTGCGTTCACCGGCTACAGCACCCTGAAGCTGGCCGAAGCGCTCCCCGACAACGGCGAAGTGCACACCTGCGAGATCAACCCACAGTATGCGGGCATCGTGGACGATTTTGCTGCCCGTGTGCCGTGGGGCAAGAAAATCACCATCCACATCGGACCGGCGAGCGAGACCATCGAACAGCTGCAGGCCCCGTTTGATCTGGCATTTATCGACGCCGACAAGGAGAATTACCGCTCCTACTACCAGGCCTGCAAGGCCCTTCTGCGCACTGGCGGTGTTATCGTGCTCGACAACGCCCTATGGAGCGGCCGCGTTCTGAGTCCCGACGATGCCCCCTCCCGGGCCATCGCCGAGACCAACACCTTTATCACTGCCGATCCCGATGTGAGCAACGTCCTGTTGCCGGTCCGTGACGGTCTTATGGTCGCCTATAAACTATGACTCGAGTCAGCCCGGTGGCGGTGCTGGCAACTAGAATTGCAGCCCCAGAGCCAGTGCGGTGCTATACCCCAGCGGTCCCAGCAATTTCACCGCACCATCCAGACTGATGTCGAGGGGTTGCCGCTGTCCCGCAGTTGGTAGCGCGGCACGCCTCTTCGGCCGTATTCCAACCCCCAGCGCGAAGCCTGAAAACAGGTCGGCGCTGGCGCTGCCCCGTGCATAATCGCGCTTGCCTTGGTCAACCCCCACCCGCAGTAGCAGCCTGCCCAGACGGAACTCGCCGCCCAGGCGCCATACGGGGTCGCCCGTCGTCACATTCCTCCCCACTGCCACATAATAGGTGAGCGGTAGATAGGCCAGCGATTTGGCCAGGCCAACGAGCCAGATGGTGGGCAGTTCACCGGGGACCCCGCCACTCTCCGTCCCCGCATAGAGTGTGCCCTGGTTCTGAACAACCACGCCCAACTGAGCCCCCAACGGCCGAACTTCCAGCCGCGCACCGAAGGACCACAGCGCCGCGTTGAATTGCACCTCTGCCAGATTGCTGTGCACGCCCCCCAGCGAGACCCCCACGGATAGGAATCGTCCCAGGCGACGCGTCAGTCCTGCTCTAATCAGGATATCCTGCGCAGTGTAGTCCCCGGTCTGGAAGCCTTCATTGTCATACCCTGCGAACGTGCCGTAGTCGAGGCGCAGAATTTCGAAGCCCAGCATTTGACCACCCAGCGGCAAAACGATCCGCGTCAGCTGCAGGTTGATGTCAGCGGGGTAGCGACGCAGGACCAGTACCAGACTCCGGCTTGCCCCCACTTCCGGTGCCCGCCCCCAAACCAAGCCGGCGGGATTCAGCCCCAACCCTTCGGTCGGGCCGCCCGCAGCGATACCGGCGTTGGCCAACGCCATTCCACGGGGATGGGCAGCATCGCTCAGCCAGTCGAAACTGGCTTGTGCCCCCAGCGGTGTTACCGCGCCGCCCAGCATCACCAGGCCCGCCAGAACGGGCCCCCACAGCCCACCGTGGCGCCGGCCGTTTCGCTCTATTGTCATGGGTCTACGTCTCCGCATCATGATCACCCGGACGCCCCCCGGTCTCACTCTCCCAGCCAGTCTCACCCTCGGTAAGCCAGCGGGCCCTGATCGCCCGGTTGCGGCGCTGACGAACAAAGTAGGCCACCAGCAGCAGCAAGGGCAACAAGATAAATACCGCGCCTGGATCGGTGATGATCATCAGAGGGTTGTAGCGTTGGCGCAAGGCCTGCTGGTAACGGTCCTGAAATTGCGGGGGCGTGACACCGGCTACCGTGCCAAAGGCCTCGGCAAACGATGCTCCCCGGCGTAAACTGTCAAACAGCTCGCGAAACACGCCGTCACCGTAAAACTCCTCCATTGATTGGATGGCAAGCAGAGACTGGGCGTAGGCCAGCTGGCTCAGCGCCGGGGAGGTGTGATAAATACGGCGCAGCTCGGCCAACGCGTAGTACTTGCCGGTCACCCGCCCGCGGATCAGGGCCTGGTGCATGCCACGGTCCAGACCCCCGCTCACATAGACGGCCAACCCCTCGTGGAACCATCCGGGCAGGGACTCCCCTTCCCGGCCGGAGGGCAGGCGGTAGAGGTAGATGTGGGCCAGCTCGTGAAAAAGAGTCATTTCGAAGCGCTGGCTGGCAGGGTCCCGACCACTCAGGTCTGGTCCAAGGATGACAACCCGAGGTGGATGCTCGCTTGCCACGGCGTGAATCCACCTGGGGAGTGCATGGCCAAGCCAATCCTGCAGTTGCGCCCGGGATTCCACCACCACCAGCTGAAATGGCGCCGGGTCCACCGGGCCGAATCGCGTTGTCAGTGCTAGGGCCACGCTGGCGGCTGTCTCTTGCAGAAACGTGGCCGCGGTCGCCGAATAGTCGCCGGGGACGTGCAGTGCAATCCGGCCCAGCGAACTGTCGCTGAATCCCCGCAGCGCCAGAGCATCCGAACGGGGGGTCGCTTGCTCGCCGGCCAGTCCGGCTGCAAGGCAACCGGCGAGAGCGGCCGCAACCATGGCCCTCACAGGAGGGCCACCGGGTCGACGTCCAGCTTCAAGCGCACGCCTTGGTGACTACGCTCCAACCACGACTGCGGGATACGGCTGGCGACCAGCTGATGTAGGCGCTTGCCGCCAGGGTCTGTCGCGCGGCTGGACTTGAGCAGCAAATGTACGCGCCAGACTCCCCGTAAGCGCTCGTACGGCGCGGACGCCGGACCCAGCAGAGAGATGCCCCCCGGCAGGGGCGTCAGGCGGCTGCGCAGGTCCCGGGCCCGCTGCCAAACCTGGGCCTCACGCTTGCCTTGTAGCAGCAGCCGGACGAGTCGGGAGAAGGGCGGATACAGCAGCTCCTTGCGCTCGGCCATGACTTGATTATAGAAGCGGCGGACATCAAGCCGGGCAGCGGCCTTAATGATGATGTCGTCTGGATGGTCGGTTTGAATGATGGCCTCGCCCGGTTTCTCCCGGCGGCGCCCCGCCCGTCCGCACACCTGATAGACCAGCTGGAAAGTTCGTTCACCAGCACGGAAATCAGGCAGGAAGAGCGCCGTATCTCCATTGACTACCCCAACCAGGGTGACGTTCTCGAAGTCCAGGCCCTTGGCGATCATCTGCGTCCCCACCAATATGTCCCGTTCACCGGCGGCAAACGACTCGAGCTGTTCGTAAATGGCGCCACGCCGACGGGTGGTATCGGCGTCCAGGCGCAATATCCGGGCCTGGGGAAAGAGCTGCTGCACCCGCTCCTGCACCTTTTCGGTGCCTACCCCGTGGAGATAAATATGGGGGCTGCCACAGTCGGGGCACACTTCTGGCCCCGGCGCTGTGGCGCCGCAGAAGTGACACGTGAGCCGGCCGCTTGACTTGTGATAAGTAAACAGGACTGCACAGTGGGGACAGGTTTCCGTGTACCCGCAGTCGTTGCAGCCGATGACAGGGGCATAACCGCGCCGGTTCTGCAGTAGAATGACCTGCTCTTTGCGCTTGAGGCGGTCCGCAATGGCAGCTTCCAGCGGCCCCGAGATAATGAGATCGTAATTCTCGCTCCGCTGTCGCTCCACCTTCATATCGACGACGCTCACTTTGGGGTACACCGCACCCCCGTAGCGCTGCTTCAGCTCCAGGCTGGCAAATTTATTCAGCAGGCCATTATAATACGACTCTGTGCTCGGTGTTGCACTGGTGAGCAGCACAACGGCCCGCGCGAATTTTCCCCTGATCAGGGCCACATCGCGGGCGTGGTAGCGCGGCGCAGGGTCTTCCTGCTTGTAGCTGCCCTCCTGTTCCTCATCCACGATGAGCAGCCGCAGCTGCGGCAGCGGAACAAACAGGGCGCTCCGGGCCCCAACCACCACCGAGAAGCGCCCCTTGAGCAGCTCTTGCCACGTCCAGGCACGCTCCGACCGGGACAGCCGGCTGTGCCAGAGGGCCACGCGCTCACCAAAGGTTGTACGGAACCGCTGGGCCACCTGCGGCGTAAGGGCAATCTCCGGCACCAGCACAAGCACCGATCCGCCCCGGGACAGCACCTCCTGCGCCGCAGCCAGATAGGCCTCTGTTTTCCCGCTGCCCGTTACGCCGCGCAGAAGAAAGGGTGCAAACTCACCCGCCGCTCCAGCCGCTGACATGGCGTTCACGACCCGTTGCTGTTCCTCCGTCAGCTCCACAGTCTTGGCCGGCGCTGATCGCCACACCTTGGTTGGGTCGGAAACGGGCCTGCGCATGACCACCTCCACCCAGCCGCGTTCCTCGAGCCGCCGGCAAACCGGCCACGGGCGCGTCGTGATTGCAGCGAGGGCTGACACGGCCACAGCCTCAGGCTCCTTGACCAGTTGGGCGAGCACCGCCCGCTGAGCAGGCGCCCGGCCAGCCCACACTGCCAGCGCCTGCCGTCCCTCATCCGTCACCCTGACCACCGCCTGCATGCCCTCTGTCGCCGCATCTGAGAATCCAAGCGGCAGGGCACTCTTGAGCACCATGCCCAGCGGCGTGAAATAGTAGCGACTCACCCACTTCAGCGTGTCCCACAGGTCCCTGGGCAGGCTGGCAAAGTCACCGTGCACGCCGCGAATGGGCTTGATCCGGCCACGGTAACTGGTGTTCGGTTGCACGTCGATGACCACACCTGTGGTTCGCGAGTTGCGAAACGGCACCGACACGAAGGTTCCGGCCTCTATTTTCTCCTGGATTTGGGTGGGTATCCTGTACGTGAAGGACTTGTAGCTGGACAGTGGCAGGACGACTTGGGCGTACACGCGGGGCCTCAGGTCAATCGCCGGGGTTGGGCGGCGTCCCTCTTGGGGGCCGCTGGGGGAGAGCCGGGGGGATCGGGAGGTGGGCGGAACGAGGTGGCACGCGGGCGCTACTCCCGCACCACCCACACTTTTACGCTACCGGTAACGCCGTGCCCCAGTTTGACTTCCACATCGTACTGTCCCAGCGCCTTGATGGGCTCCTCGAGGTTGATGTCGCGCCGACTTAAATCATAGCCCTTCTCGGCCAGCAGGTCGGCAATATTCTGGGAGGTGACCGAGCCAAAGACTTTGTCGTCGTCGCCTACCGTGACTTGCGCGGTCAGCTCGGTCTTCGCCAGCTTGTCAGCCAGCTTGCCCAGTTCCGCCCGCTCCCGTAGCTCACGGTTGGCGGCCAGTCGGGCGGCTTCCTCCAGCTTGCGGAGATTGGCCGGAGTCGCGCGTAGGGCCAGCCCCTTGGGAAACAGGTAATTTCGGGCGTAGCCCGGAGCGACTTGCAGAACCTGCCCCACGGGCCCCAGCGAATCCACGTCCTGGGTCAAGATAATCTCCATCCTGCCTCTCCCTCTGCCCTAGCTCTGGGTCACGTCCAGGGTATAGTGTATCAGGGCCATATTCCTGGCCCGCTTGATCGCCTGGGTGAGCTCCCGCTGATGCCGCGCACAGACACCCGTGATGCGGCGCGGAATGATTTTGCCCTGCTCGGTCACGAACCGGCGCAGGGTACGCGCATCCTTGTAATCGATGCGCTGATCACGGTTCTCGCAAAACTTGCAAACTTTTCTGCGACTCATGAAGGCCATTGAAGTTCTCCTCCGGCGCCGCCCCTGGTCACACTTGCTGCGTAACCACCAGCGGGCAACACCTAGTGTCGATTAGTGGTTCTGTGATGCCAGTTCCGAATCCCCAACGGTAACGTTCTGGGCATTGGCCCCCAGATCATCTATCGGCACCCGATGGGCATCCAAAAACTGAATTTTCTTTGCCTTGATTTCCACAACATTGCGCCCGGCACCTCCATCCGTAAACAGCTTGCGGCTCTGCAGCTCGCCAGTCACAAATACGCTGCTGCCTTTGCTCAAATTGTCGCGGCAGCTGATGGCCAGGTTGTCCCATGCCACGATCCCCACAAAGCAGACGTCTTCCTTGATCATCCCGTTGCGGTCCTTGAAGCGTTTGTTAGAGGCCATGTAAAAATTCACCACGGGAGTTCCGTTTTTGGTTTCAGAATACTTGGGATCATTCGTCAGGTTTCCCGCCAGCAAAATCATGTTCAGATCGGGCATTCTCAAATCCATTTGCTCAGCTCCCTCCTCAAATCACTTCGTATCGGGCGGCCTGCCCATCAGTCTAGGCCACCATCGCCGCCCTCATTCCGTTCCCTCCGGTTCCGGATTCTCCTTTTCCGGAGGGGGACTCCCGTCGACGCCGGCAGACTCATCCACTTCAGCGGGAGCATCAGGCTCCACGGCTTTAACTTGCTTACCCTCGCTGGGTTCAACATCTTTGGGCTTCTGGGGACTCTTTTCCACCGCACCCTCGGGCTTGCTTTCCGGTTCTTCCTTCCGGGCCTCTCTTACCTCATCCTCTTCAATCCTTACTATCATGTGGGCCAGAATCTTCTCCTCCAGTTCCAAATCCTGATTCAGGCGCGCATTGCCAGCGCCATCACCACGAAACTGCAGCATGATATAGGTCCCAAATCTCTGCTTTTGGATCGGGTATGCCAAGCGCTTTTTGCCCAGGTTTTCCACGTAAAGGATTTCCCGATTGCGCTTTTCCACCGATGCCTTGGTGTTTCCAATGAGTTTGTCCAATTCTTCATGCTCAATGTTGGGGTGCACAATGTAAATGGCTTCGTAATATCTCAACTCAAGTTCTCCTGGAAATTATTTGATGAGTGGCGCTATAACGAGCGATACTACCGCTGTTAGCTTAATCAAGATATTGAGTGATGGCCCGGCCGTATCCTTGAAGGGATCACCCACGGTATCGCCAGTGACAGCGGCCTTATGGGCGTCCGAACCCTTGCCGCCGAAGGCACCCGCTTCGATGTGCTTCTTGGCGTTGTCCCAGGCTCCTCCGGCGTTGGACATGAATAGGGCCATGAGCACACCCGAGGTGGTAATACCGGTCAGGAGCCCAGCGAGCATACTGGGCGAGGCCAGAAAGCCCACCAGTACCGGCGCGAATATGGCCAGCAGGCCGGGTGCAATCATCTTTCTCAGCGCCGCGTTAGTGGAGATGCTCACGCAGGCACCATAATCCGGGAGGGCGGTGCCTTCCAACAACCCGGGCACCTCGCGAAATTGCCGGCGCACTTCCGCAATCATCTCAAAGGCGGCCGCCCCCACCGCCTGCAGGGCCAGGCTGGAAAACAGGAACGGCAGCATGGCGCCAATCAGCACGCCAGCCATGATGATGGGCTCACTGACGTCTATACTTTCGAGCCCCACAACCCGGGTGAAAGCCGCAAACAGAGCCAGAGCGGTCAATGCCGCCGACCCGATAGCAAAACCCTTCCCGATGGCGGCGGTGGTATTGCCCACCGCGTCAAGGCGGTCTGTGCGCTGACGAACCTCGGGCGGCTGCTGCGACATCTCGGCAATGCCGCCGGCATTATCGGCGATGGGACCGTAGGCGTCCACCGCCAGCTGTATGCCCGTCGTGGAGAGCATGCCCAGAGCCGCGATAGCGATGCCGTAGAGGCCGCTGTAAGCGTGGCTCACGACGATGGCAGTAGCGATAAGCAGGACCGGCGCCACGGTCGAGTACATACCTGTGGCCAGCCCGGCAATGAGATTGGTGGCGGCCCCCGTTTCAGATTGCCGGGCGATATGTTGGACCGGGCCACGGTTTTCGGCCGTGAAATACTCGGTCGAGAGCCCCACCAGCGCGCCGGCTATCAGCCCCGTGATGGCTGAAGCGAACACCGCTGTGCCGGAAACAGACTTGCTCCCCAGCATGACGGCCTCGGGCAGCTGCCAGCGGGTGATGAACCAGGTGGCCACGAGGGTGAGCAGGCCGGCTGTCAGAACGCCCGCGTTCAGGCCAACCTGTGGGTTGCCCCCCTCACGAACGCGCACGGTAAAGGTACCCAACATGGATGCCAGCGTACCCGCCACGGCCAGGAATAGGGGTATCATCACCAGTTGGGCCGTGTCCGCGCCCCCGGCGGTGATCGCTACCGAGCCAAGCACCATGGCGCCGATGATGGACCCCACATAGGACTCGAAGAGGTCGGCGCCCATCCCGGCCACGTCGCCCACATTGTCGCCCACGTTATCGGCAATCGTCGCCGGGTTGCGGGGGTCGTCTTCCGGGATGCCCGCCTCCAGCTTACCCACCAGATCGGCCCCGATATCTGCGGCCTTGGTGTAGATGCCCCCTCCAACGCGGGCAAACAGGGCGATGGACGATGCACCCAGGGCAAAACCCGACAGCACCTCCATCGTTTGGGGGAGACCCGTGTACATAGGCTCGTAGAGGTAAAAGAGACCGGCCAGACCGATGACGCCCAGACCCACTACGCTCAGCCCCATCACCGAGCCACCGGTAAATGCCAGCTCTAACGCTTTACCCAGGCTAGTGGCCGCTGCGTGGGTGGTGCGGTGGTTGGCCAGGGTCGCCACCCGCAGCCCGATGTAGCCCGCCAGCGCCGAGCAGCTGGCGCCCACCCCGAACGATGCCGCCACCAGCCCAAGTCCCGGGCCGCGGTCCCGATTCAAAAAGAAAAGCAGCACTCCCACGGCCACCACAAATAGGGCCATGATCCTGTATTCTGCCTTGATAAAGGCCATGGCCCCCTCACGGATAGCGCCACCGATTTCGCGCATCCGCTCTGATCCCGGGTCTTGCCGCGCCACCCAGCGGGATTTCCAGTAGGCGAACAGCAGGGCCAGCAGGCCAATGGGCAATATGATGGTGGGGATGAAATTCAACGGGACGAGGTCTCCTTGAGCTTGGCGCCTGGCTCGCCCATCGGTGCCGGATTGAAGCGGGTCATCGCCTCATCAACGCCCTGCTGCAGATAGGTGTGGATCCCGTCGAGCGCCCGCCGCAGCGTTGCTTTCACCAGGGGCTCATCCCGGGATCGAAACGGCTCCAGCACATACTTTTCGCTGGGGCGCATCTGGACATCGGTGGCAATGCCCAGCCGCAGTCTCGGGAACTCGTCCGATTCCAGCGCGAAAATGACGGCGGCCAGCCCCTTGTGTCCTCCGGCGCTGCCGCGCGCACGGAAACGCATGCTTCCCAGGGGCAGATCGATGTCGTCGCTCACCACCAGCATATCCGTCTGAGCAGCCCCGAAAAAAGCCAGCGCAGCGCTAACCGGCCCACCGCTGTCGTTCATGAATGCTATCGGCTTGATCACCGCCAAAGCGCCGTCGCTACGCACCACGCACACGTACTCGCCCGTACCCGGCTTGAATGCCAGACGCCACTGCTGCGCCAGCGCGTCCACAACCCAGAAGCCAAAGTTGTGCCGGGTAGTGGCGTAGCGGGGACCGGGGTTGCCAAGGCCGACAATGAGTTGCACGCCGCTAAGCTACTCTTTGGAGGCTTCTGCTTCATCAGCATCAGCAGGCTTCGCACCGGCCTCGCCCTCCGCCTCCTCATCAAAGAGGAACTCCTCGACCTCCTCCTCGGCTTCCAGCGCTTCTTCCTCGATAGCCCGCGGTCTGGCGACTGAAAGCACGGCAGTATCAGAAGGCGTCACGAGCTCGGCGTCGCCAATCTCCAGATCACCGGCATGGATGGCGTCGCCGATGTGCAGCTCGCTGATGTCAATCTCAATGTGCGCAGGGATATCGCTCACGCGACAACGGAGTAGAATCTCCAACAGCGCCATATGCAGCTGGCCCCCTTCGTCCTTGACCCCCACCGGACGCCCCAGCGCGTGGATGGGTACGCCCACTTCAACGATCGCATCCATGCGTACGCCCTGAAAATCGACGTGAATAATCTCGTCGCTGACGTAGTGGTATTGGATCTCCTTAATCAGCACATTACGCTTTTTGCCCCCCACACTGATGTGGTAAATCAGGGCTTCGCTCTGCAGCGCCAGCTTGAGCTCCTTCATGTCGACTTTGAAGGGGATGGACTCCGGCTGGTCAAGGGCGTAGAAAATGCCCGGCACGAATCCCTCCACCCTGAGCTGGCGCAAACCGGGCCCGGAGATCTCCTCACGGGGAAAAACTTCAATTTTGTATTCCTGGCTGGACATGGATCAGTCCTCCAATTCGAACAGGGAACTCAGCGATCGGCCCTCCGTAATTCGCCGGATCGAGTCGGCAAACACCCCGGCCACGGATATGATCTCCAGTTTGTCCCGTAGGCCCGTCGCTTTAATATCAATGGTATCGGTGGCGATGATGCGGTCGATAGGCGCACTTAGCAGGCGCTCCACCGCCGGTCCGGAAAACAGCCCGTGGGTAGCCACCGCCGTTACCGACAGGGCTCCGTGCTCCTTGGCGCTCTCGGCAGCGCTCACCAGCGTACCCGCCGTATCCACCATGTCGTCGATGATGAGCACGTGGCGGTCCTGCAGGTTACCCACCAGGTGCACCACTTCCACCCGATTGGGGGCCGGTCGCCGCTTGTCAATCAGGGCAAAGCCCAAGTCCAGATAGCGGGCGTAGGCCTGGCCCATGCGTGCGCTGCCCATATCAGGGCTGAGGACCACACCGTTATCGAAGGTCAGCTGCTCCCGCTTCAGCCGCTCCAGCAGTACGAGGCGTGAGTATAGGTGGTCGAAAGGTATATTCACAAAGCCCTGGATCTGCGGCGAGTGCAGGTCCATGGTGATGATCCGGCTGGCACCTACTGTCTCGAAGGTGTCCAGAAACAGGCGGGCGGAAATGGGCACGCGGGG
>JADFSS010000048.1 GCA_022560655.1 Candidatus Neomarinimicrobiota bacterium | reverse complement strand
TGCGGCGCGAGCTGCTCGGTCTGGCCCGCCGACGAAGGCTTGGTCGCCTTCACGGAGACCGATCGAGCGCCTGATGCGGCGCGTTGCTGCGGCGCGAGGTGCTCGGCCTTAGCCGCCGACGAAGGCTTGGTCGCCTTCATGGAGGTCGATCGAGCGCCTGAGGCTGCGCCTTGTTGCTCCTGCGCCTGTTGCGCCGATGCGGATGCACCGGCCAGAGCGCGCTTACCGGTTGGTCCAGTCGTCTTCGTAGTGCCTGAACCAGCTTTTGAGACGGATTTACCGATCACACCAGCGCGGCCTGCTTCACCGCCCGATAGAAGGGCAGCTGTCGGCGGGCCTCCAGGTAGTGGGCTGGCGATGTGATTCGCGAGCCCATCCTCGGCCTTTGGCAATCGGTTAGTCTCACCAGTGGCAAGAACAGGTGGCTTGGCCATGCCCGGCACCCGTCCGCCGGCGACCACAACCGTGCGGTTGTTGCCGGGCGAGCTAAGCGCGAGTTTGGTTTGTTTGCCCAATCCAGGCACCTGCACCCGCAACTGCTGCAACATGTCGCCAAAACCCTGCGCGCCCTTTACTACGGCGCCGGGCAGGATGGCAAGAAGAGATCCGGCCGGGGATGCCGCTGAGGCACCCTTGGCTTGGCCCTTCACGAGCATGTTGGCCAGTTGGGAGTGATTAGCCTGTGATACGTGGGCTCCACCACTGTTCATCACTAGCTTCCTCTTTTCTTGACGAGCCTGTTGGTCAGATTGGCGGCACGTTCGTCGCCCAATGCCGACAACAGGAACTTCCGTCGTTTGTTGGAAGTGTGCTGGTAGATATCCAGGACCACCTGATCGCTGAGTCTGTCAACGATGGGTGACAATTCGTCCAACGACATCGTGGCGAATGTTCTGGCCATCTCCTGTGCGTTCACTTCTACCTGGAGCAGAGCTTGAATCTCCGCGTCCTTCTGTTGCAGCGTCTCACCCAGGACATTTATGTCGGCATCCTTGAGGGTGAGCAGGCGCCCTACGCTATCCAGGGATGCATCACGCATCGCCAGAACCTGCAGGAGACTGTCCCGCTCCACCGTCAAGGAATCACGTTCCTGGATGATCAGCCGCAATTCTTTGTTGGTAATAACCGCTTCCTCGTCGTCAGCTAGCATTTCTTCCTCACCGGTGAGGAAGAAAATGACGAAAAATACCACCACCATCAGAACAAACAGCAGGATTGCCGCCATCAGTCCCATGAGGATTTTTTTCATGATTGGCCCGTCCCACTACGGTCGGAATGCTTGCGTCCGGCGAGTTCGTCCAAATCTTTCTGCTCTGCCCGACCCAATTCAATACGTGCCAGCAGGTCCTGCCGCTCCTTCAACTTCTCCAGGGATTTCTTGTCCCGGGCCGATTCGGCCACGATTTTGCGCTGCTCCTCAACTTGGTTTTCGGCGAGGCGAACCTCATGAATTTGACGCCGAAGATCCTCGTTGAGCTGCTCGGTGTACCATGTCTTTACCTGCAGGTCGCGGGTGGAGAGTTCATGGTTTCCATCATCCCCGGCTGGCGCAGCGAGTTTTAGATGAACCTGCTTTTGGGCCTGAATGCTGCTCAGCTTCTCCTTTCGGATGCCGTGAGACTGCTCCTTTTCCCGCAGTGCGATGGACTTCAGATTCAGCAGCAGGCCTTTTACATTCAGCAGCCGGCCGTACCTGAAACCCCGCTTATTCCTGGTCAAGGCTAGCCTCCATTGCCGCAGTGAGCGCTTGCAGGTCTTCCCGGGCTGAAATCACATTCGACTTGAGTTGGCCGTCCTGACTCAGGTAGGCATTCACCTTGGCGATATTTGCAATGGCATAGTCAATGCGGGGATTGCTGCCGGGGCTGTAGGCCCCGATGTTGATAAGATCCTCAGAATCCTGATAGATAGATAGCAGTTCCACGACCTGCCGGACCGCCTGGTCTTGCTCTTCGTCTGTGACCTCGCGCCGCAGGCGGCTAATACTTTGAAGCACGTCTACGGCCGGATATTGGCCGCGATTTGCCAGCGCCCGCGAGAGCACGATGTGACCATCCAGCAGGGAGCGGGCAGCATCGGCAATGGGATCGTTCAAATCATCGCTTTCCACCAGAACCGAGTATAGCCCCGTGATGCTGGCCCGGGCATTGGTTCCAGCCCGCTCGAGCAGTCGGGGCAGGAAGGCAAATACTGAGGGGGTGTAGCCCTTGGTGGTAGGGGGTTCACCCACTGCCAGTCCGATCTCCCGTTGGGCCATGGCCACCCTGGTAAGCGAATCCATGAGCAGCATCACCTCCTGGCCACGGTCCCGGAAGTATTCGGCAATAGCCGTCGCGGCCATGGCAGCCTTCACCCGGATCTGGGCGGCCTGATCAGAAGTGGCTACCACCACCACGGCATGCCGAAGGGCCTCACCGCCAAGGTCTCTTTCGATGAACTCCCGCACCTCGCGGCCACGCTCACCAATGAGCCCGATTACGTTGACCTCGGCGTTGGTGTGCCGGGCGATCATGCCCAGCAAGACACTCTTGCCCACACCGCTGCCGGAAAAAATGCCTATGCGCTGGCCGCGTCCAATGGTAAGCAGGCCATCGATGGATCGAATGCCTGTGGAAAAAGGTTCGGAAATAATTTTGCGGCTCATGGGGTCGGGCGGCGGGCTGTAAACGGGTTGGTAACGCTCAAACTGGATCGGGCCCTTGCCATCGATGGGTTGCCCCAGGCCGTCCACGATGCGTCCCAGCAGCTGCGGCCCCACCGGAATAGTGAGAGTGTCGGCGCTGAGGGTGACCTTGCTCCCCACGGACACACCCATCGTCACGTCCAGGGGCATGAGCAGCATCTTGCCGTCACGGAAGCCCATCACCTCAGCGCGTATGGGGTCGCCCCCTTCCACATCGATGGTGCACATGTCACCGACGGAACCGTCGGGACAGGTCGCCTCCACCACCAGACCGACTACTTCCGTTACACGGCCGTCCACGCGGTACGGCTCCAACACATCGAGGCGATCAAGGCGGCCGTTGATTCGTGCCTGCAGGTGATCGGGCGCGGTCATCTCAGTTTGTCTTCCAGAATCTTGAGCTGGTTGGCGTAGCTGCCATCAATGATGTGTTCCTGGGTCTCAACCTGGCATTCGCCGGGGCGCAGGTTGTCATCGGCCACAAAGCGTAGCTTGCCGGGAAAGGACTGCTTGAATTTCTCGGACACGGCATCCGACTGCAGCAGTGCCAGACTGGCCGGCGCCACATGAATGACGACGCTGCCCTCGTGCAGCACTTCCCTCAGAAACGACAGGATGGTGGCCGTAAGAGATTCATCACGCAGCTCGTCAGGGAGCGGCGCATTCAGAATCTTTTCCGAAATTCGGAAACTCATACGCAACAGGGGCTCCTCCAAGGTAGTCAGGGCCTGGTCGAACTCCTGTTCCAGGCGTTCTGCCAGCTCCCTGAATTGCTGCGCATGAGCTTCCAACGCTTGAATATGTTTTTCGCGCTCCGCAGACACACCGTCCTTGAATCCCAGGTTGTAGGACTGTTCCCTGGCTGACTGGAGCTCACCCTCCAGGTGCTCGATCTGACTGTGAAGCATGTCGGTCTGGCTGGCCTCCACAGTGGCGACGTCGGCATCCTGCGGTTCGTTTTGGATGTCAGCAACCAGTGCTTGTACCGCCTCATCGTTGTCGTGAACTCCACGGATACCCGTCACGCGGCGCGGGAGTCTTATGATGGTGGCAGAGCTCACGCTATGAGTTCCTCTGATTCGCCGCCACGGGCAATGGTTATTTCATTGGCGTCATCCAACCGGCGGACCACATCCAGTATTGCACTCTGGGCTTCCTCGACTTCGGACACCCGCACCGCACCCAAGAACTCCAGCTCGTCCTTGAGCATACCGCCAGCCCTGTCGGACATATTGTTATAGACCTTGTCCTGCAGTTCGGTGCTGGTAGCTTTCAGAGACAGGGCAAGCGTCTTGGTATCCACCTCCTTGATAATCTTCTGAATACTTTCATCAGCGAGAGTTATCAGGTCTTCGAACAGGAACATCAGGTTGGTTATCTCCAGGGCCAGTTCGGGATCCCGCTCACGCATGTGGTCCAGAATATTCTTCTCCGCGGCTCGGCTGGCACTATTCAGTATCTCCGCCACCGCATATGCGCCACCGGTGCTGCGCATATCTGCGCCGAAAACATCGCCCAGCTGCTCGCGTAGGACGTTTTCAATTTCCTTAACCATTTCTGGAGAAGTCTTTTCCATGGTAGCCAGTCGGAACGCGATTTCGTTCTGCAGTTCTTCGGAGAGCTGGGAGAGGATGTTCGCAGCCTGCTTGGGCTTGAGATTGGCCAAGATGAGTGCCGCCGTCTGAGGATGCTCATCCTGAAGGAAGCTGAGCAGTTGGGCGTCATCCACCGTCTGCAACAGAAAGAAGGCGCTCACCTCGGTTGCCGCCTCGATGCGCTTGAGTATTTCGTCAGCCCGACGCATACCCCATGCCTTTTCCAGAACCTGCCTCGCGTACTCGAGGCCACCCTGAGAGACATACTGGCGGGCCAGCATCATCTCATGAAACTCGTTGATGACCTGCTGTAGTTGTTCGGACGGTACGTTTTTCAGCTTGGCCAGCTCGATAGAGAGACTTTCCACCTCCGATTCGGGTAGATGTTTCAATACGGCTGCGGAAGTCGTCACCCCGAGGGCGATGAGCAATACGCCCGCCCGCTCAATCGGCGACAAATCTCCAGAGGTAGTTGGCAGCACTGCCTCTTCAACCAGCGCGCTTTCCTCCGGCTCGGAGCTTTCCTCCGCCGGAGGAGTTACCTCCACGCTCTGCTCCGTGAATTCTTCGCTCATACGACCCTCACTATGCCTCTTCAGACACCAAGCCCGACGTCCAGATACGGATCAGCTGGGCAGCGCCTTCAGGATTTTCCTCCACAAATTTTGTCACTTCAGTGGTTACCCGGTCCTGCACTTCAAGCTGCGCCCGGGCCTCCGGAGACAGTTTCATGAGAAATTCGTCGGCCACAACTTCCACCTCTCCCCGGGCCTCAAGGGCACCAGCTGCACCGGGTATACCCTCGATATCTTCAGGGCCACCGACCAGGACACCTATCCGCTTGCCGGGAAGCGCCAGGGCTTCCGCGAATTGGGCTGTCGTAGAGCGCAACACTCTCAACAGCAGGTACAGCGAAATAATGACCGCCGCGACAACTAGGATTCCATTGATCCATTTGCTCTGCTTAGCGTCTCGCTCAACTTTTTGAATAGACGCCAATTCGGCCAACTCCTGTTGGTGGTCAAATTCCAAATTTTCAACCGTCACTTGGTCGCCCCTGGCCTCGTCAATACCCAGCGCATCGGAAACGAGCGCCTCGATGCTGGCCAGTTCCTCCGGTGATCGCGGGAGGTAGGCAGTCTCGTCGCCGTCGCCATTTGGCACAATCCGGTGATCGATCAGGACGGCCACCGTTAGCCGCCGGATATCGCCCGTACTGGCCACAAAATGCTCGAGGGTCTTGTCCAGTTCGTAGTTGGTCACCGTCTGCTCGATGCTTCGGCTGGTGGTATCCTGGCCGATGTGATGCTCAACATTGCGCTCTTCACTGAGCACAGCGGCTTCGTCGGTGCCGTAGGTTTCCAGGGTCCGCTCCAGCTGCTCGAAGTTGAGCTCGGCCGATACTTTCACGATGGACCGTCCGGGCCCCAGAACGTCGTCCAGGAGCTCTTGGGCCTTCTGCTGCAGGCCGACCTCCACCGAGCGCCTGATATCCCAGTTGCGGCTGCTTGCCGAAACCTCTCCGCCATCCCGGAAAGCTTCCGAAAGCAGCTTGCCGCCGGCATCCACTATGGTAACATTCTCCGGGCTCAAATCGGGTACGCTATTGCCGATCAGGGCAGCAATCCCGTGGATGCGTCGCGGCGTCAGAAAGGCGCCGGCCTCAAGGTGGAGCACAACCGAGGCCGTTGCATGATCCGCTTCTTCAAAAAATCTCTTCTCTGGAATTACCAGATGCACACGGCTCGAGCGAACCTCATTCATCTGGTTGAGAGTACGGACAAGTTCCCCTTCCAACGCGCGCTGATAATTGACCCGCTGCATGAAAGTAGTCATCCCCATGCGCTGCTCATCGAACAGTTCGAAGCCCGTGATGGAACCAGTGGCCACGCCCTCAGCCGCGAAGGTGAGCCGATATTCGGAGACTTGATCGGCGGGCACGTGAATCGTCCTGCCCCCTGATGACAAACGATAGGGTACGCCGTCATCGCGCAGCGTGTTGACGATTTCGCTTGCATCTTCGGCCGCCAGATTGCTGTACAGCAGCGCGTATTCGGGCCGATTCGCCCACAGCGATAAAACCACCAGCGAGCTGATGACCCCGATAATGACCGTGAACAGCGCGATGCGCTGTCCAACGCTCATTCCTTGAATAATCTCTCTGAATTGCTGAATCAGTGGAGGCATAATGTCTTATCCTGCGCCCTCTGGCATTAGATGTTCATCCGGTTGATTTCCTGGTAGGCCTCCAGCATCTTGTTTCTGATCTCCAACATCAGTTGGAAGCTGATACTGGCCTCTTCCAAGGCGATCATGGCGGAATGGAGGTCTTCTGATTCCCCCGTCACCACGTCAGATACCTTCTCACTGGCCTCAGCCTGTTTGGCATTTACCGAGCTGAGCAGCTCCTTAAGTTGGTCGCTGAAGCGAACATCGCCGGGCTTGCGGCCCGGCTGTTGTGACCCGGAAGCACCTGTTGCTCCGGTGGGATCAATGCGTACTGGATTGTCGGGAATCTTCATTTTACCCTCTTAAATCAACAAAGTTGCCTAGCACCACCGGTTTAGCCGGCTGGGGACCATAAAGGCTCATTGAGCCCCCTTCCTGTGCGTCAAAGAGCAGGACCAAGATCTGTTTCTCGCCGGCAGAAAGCAGTCCCCCATGGGGGTCGGTTTCAGCGCCAGGTTCACCGGGATATTCGGCATCGGCAGTGACCAGACGCTGGCCCAAATTCGCTTCAAGGTCAGAGACGGACCCCTGCAACCCGGCTGGAGCAACCGGCTGCTCACGCACGCGGTGTCCCTCAAACTGCTGAGGCGCCATGCCCTGGAGTCGGGGGTGTAGAATTTCCATAGGCGGGTCAGAGCTCCAGCGTCCGCTTGGCGATCTGCTTCGCCGCCCCCAGCACGGTCGAATTGGCCTCGTAGGATCTGGTAGCAGTGATCATATCCATCATTTCCTGAACGATATTAATGTCGGGAGTCCGCACATAGCCCTGGGCGTTCGCCTTGGGGTGGGTGGGATCGTAGACCACCCGCTCATTGGGATGCTCGATAGTCCGGCTTTCAGGCCAGCGCTCACCATACCAGGAGACCCGGTCGCTGATTCCGGATATGTGGCCACCGCTTGTGCGCCGTAATTTGAGCGCCGAGTCCCGGAAGAACGACCCGAAGGACTGCTTGCGGCTTCGGGGGTCCACCGATTTGCGATGGTAAAGGGGCTCGCCTTCGGCGGCAATCTGGTTGGCGTTGGAAATGTTTTCTGAGACCGTCTCCAACCGGGTTAACTCGTCGGTCATCCCGCGAGCTACATGGTTGAAGATGGTAAACAGGCCTTGAATTTTCATGGCTTATCCCTGGCAATCTTAACGGATTCGACCCGTTATGGCCCTGGTGAGTCCCTCAAATTTTCTGCGCAGGGTCCTGGCCGAGAAGTCGTACCTGATCTGGTTTAGCGCCAGGTCGGTCATCTCGCGCGTAATTTGAACCGGCCCCTGCTCCCAGTCCGGTACCTTTTGGGAGAACGTGCCGGGAGAGATATGCCGGCTACGGGTCGTATTGAGGGTGTTCCTGCGCCGGGCCTCCGAGAGTTCGTCCAGAAAACGTGTGGGCTTGCGGGTGTAATCCACCGCGTTGAGATGCTCCACGTTCTCGGAAATGTTGCGGTGGTGCCGCATGAGCAGATCCAGTGAACGCTTCAGTAAAACCGTCGG
This sequence comes from Candidatus Neomarinimicrobiota bacterium, assembly GCA_022560655.1. NCBI lineage: Bacteria > Pseudomonadati > Fidelibacterota > Fidelibacterota bacterium. The sequence goes on along the minus strand of JADFSS010000048.1, from coordinate 7,866 downwards.
CGCATTGTTGAAGATTTTCATACATTAATCTCCTGTTGCGTCATCGCAACCGAGAATACAACAAGAGTCATGCCAAAGCGGGCGAGCGAGTACAGTCTCATGGATTGGCTGGCGGGCAAGGGCTTCAGAAGGAAGTCAAATTGCCTTGGGCTGGTCCACACGGCAACTTCTGCCCGACGGGCGGCAATTTTTACCACGTGAACCAGCTGCAGGAGCCGGGTGGGGCTATGACGCCGTGGCGCTGTCCAGGCCATATTGCTTCAGCTTGTTGCGCAAAGTTTTAACGGAAATAGCCAGAATCCTTGCGGCGTGGGACCGGTTCTGACTGGTCCTTTCAAGGGTGGCGAGTATGGCCTGCCGCTCCACATCGGCCAGCTTGCTGCCCCCCCCGAGCTTAAGCCCCCCGAGTTCATGTCCGTTGTCCTCAGGGGGGAAAAAGTGTTCCAGCTCCAGCTTGGGAGCCGAGCCTGAAAATAGAAGCGCGCGCTCGGTGTGGTTTTTGAGCTCCCGGATATTGCCCCGCCAATCGTAGGCCTGCAGGTATCGCAGAGTGCTCGAATCGATGGTTTTTTTCTCCTGGCGGTATTTTTCGCAGAAGTAGGCGATGAAATGGTCCAACAAAAGGGGGATGTCGCTGGGGCGTTCCCGAAGGGGTGGAACACGAATGGGCACCACGTTCAGGCGGTAGTACAGGTCCTCCCGGAAGGTGCCGTTGCCGATCATCTCGGCAATGTCGTGGTTGGTGGTGGCGATAATGCGTACATCCACATCAACGGGCTTATGGCTGCCGACTTTGGTAAAGCGTTGCTCCTGCAAGACCCGCAGTAGCTTGGCCTGTAATCCCACGGGAATTTCGCTCACTTCGTCAAGGAGGAGAGTACCACCATCCGTTTCCTCAAAAATCCCCTGGGTGGTTTTGTTGGCGCCGGTGAAGGCACCCTGGACATGGCCGAAGAGGGTGCTCTCCATAAGGTTTTCAGGGATAGCGGCGCAGTTGAGCTGCAGAAACGGCTTGTCGGCCCGGTCGCTAGTCTTGTGCACCGCCGAGGCCACCAGCTCTTTGCCCGTTCCGCTTTCGCCCTGAATGAAAACAGGCGCATCGCTACGGCTCACCATCTTCACCAGCTCCAGTACAGCCAGCAGTTCGCGGCTTTGGCCGATCATCTCAGTCTTCACATCCTGAGCCTTCAGCTTTTTCTTCAGGTCCCGGTTTTCAACCCTCAACAGGTTCAGTTCAAAATATCTTTTGAGGCGCGATTCAATTTCCGTGATGGAGAACGGCTTGGTAAGGTAATCAAATGCGCCGTCCTTCATGGCCTGGACGGCAGTCTCCACCGTGCCATAGGCCGTGATAATGATGACACCAGGGGGCTGGTTCAGTTTCTGGACATCAGTGAGTAGCTCCAAGCCGTCCTTTTTCGGCATTTTCAGGTCTGTAAGTACCAGATCTGGCGGCGAGGACTTGATCTTCTCCAGAGCATCCTCTCCGTCTTCAGCCAGCACAACACTGTAGCCGATCCCCTCCAGTGTCTCCTGCAGAAACAGCCGGATATAATTGTCGTCATCGACAACCAAGATTTTTGATTGGGCGCCAGCCTCCTTTTTCGCCATTCATTACCTCCGTTGTTTACCGTTCCAGGAACAGGCATGAACGAGCCTGCCGCATGTGCCTGTGAAAGCTTCAACTACTTGCCTGAGACGCTGAGTGCAGGGCTCAAATGGGTAGCGTGAGGCCAACTTCTACTTCCCCGCTATCGTTAGCACCAACCTCGGACTTGCCCCCGAGGGTTTCGAGGATCCTGCGGACCCGTGCCAGGCCCAGACCGAGATGGCCGGATTTAGTCGTGTAGAACGGCACCCACCAGTCGGAGCCAGCTCCTGCGTCAAACCCCTTGCTCGGATTTGTGACGCTGATCCGGGCCTCTTTCTCGTTCTGCCGCAGCACGACGTGGATGTCACCCCGTGCGGGCTTTTCCACAGCTTCGACGGCGTTGTCGAGAATCTGCTCAAGCGCCAATTTGAGCAGTTCGGGGTCGGTGACCAGCTGTAAGTCCTGTTCGCCACCCTCCAGTTTAATGGTCTGATCCGGCAGGGACCGGTCTTGTGCGTAGTCCGCTACAAGGTGCTCCAGGAAAGGGTGCACATCCACCTTGATCCAGTGGGGTTCCACGGTCTCATGAAACACCGTACCAAGGGCGGAGGCCAACAGGTTTAGCCGGTCAATGCCGCCACGAATGATGCTCAGCTTGTTGCTCTCCTGTGGGTCAAGGTTCTGCACCTGAAGCAGCAGCTCGGCAAAGCCCTGCATCGACGTAAGGGGGGTGCGGATTTCATGGACGAGCGTGCCGGTGAGATTTTTAAGAATCCGGTCCTCCACCTCCCGAAGGTGATCCAGCTCCAGGTCTTGGGCCACCAGTAACAGCATGCGGCCTTTTTCGATGGGATTGTCCAGGTAAATGCAATCGTAAATCCCTGCCGAGGCCCCGGCCTTAACTTTCAGTTCAACCGCACTTTTGGAGGCGGCCTGATCTAGGAGCTGCTGGAGGGTCTCCACGGAGCCGGGGTCGAGAATATCTTTGAGCACTGCGCCCTCCTCCAGCGCAAACTCCCGCTGGGCGTCCGCATTAGCCGAAATGGTTTCCAAGTCCTGATTGACCACCATTGATGCCTTTGATAAGCCGCTCACCAGCGTCCCCATCAAATAGAGGGGCGCCAGATTGGGGAGTGCCAGTCCGGTGGGCACCGGCTCGGGGTCCCAGGTGTCGCTCGCAGGCATGAGCAGTTCCTGCTCCAGCTGGTGATAGGCTGACTGTACCTCGGCAGCAGCGACTCGGAACTGCTGGATGACGTCGTCCAAGCTTACTGGCTCTGGTTGCTGCTGGGTGGCCATGGGGCTAGGTTGCTTCCGCTGACTGACTATCACTGCCGGCAGGTGGAAGTTCGGTCTCCGGCTCGGCATCGGTGGGGGTGGCAACCGCATGCTGCTCGTAGCTGGCGATGACGTCTGAGCCCGGCGACTGCTGGCCGGCCAGCCTACTTCCCATTGCGGCCGGCGCGATCCCTTTTTCAGGTATGACCGTCGACCTATCCTGAGCGGCGGCCCCAGAACCTTGGGTGGACTCCATTTTAGCAATTGCCTGCCGCAGCTCCTGGTTCTCGCGGATCAGGGCCTGTTCCCACTGAATCCGCCTGATGCTGGTGATCAATGGGTCGACGCGCACCGGCTTGACAAGGATATCGTTGGCCGCTTTGTAGAGTTCGTCCTGGGCGGCATCAAGAGCTGCGTAGCCAGTCATCAGAATGATAATAAGTTCGGGGGCACGCTCCCTCAGCTTGCGTGCAAGAGCGAGCCAATCCTCGACGTCAGCCCCCACGCCCACCAGCACGATGCCGACTGAATGATCGCTGTATGTTTCCCAAGCCTGAGTTGTCGTATCAGCGGTTGCGACCTCCCAACCCTTGTCGACAAGTTGGAGTGTAAGAGCTGTGAGGACGGCCTCGTCCTCCTCCGCGATGATCACGGCCGAGGCAGTCTCAAACTTGTCTGTGGCGTCAGTCATCCTTGGTGGTGTCCGCGAGCTGCTGACGAGCAAAGTCCTGAATCTGGCTCGACAATCGAGCCCACAGCATGGTCAGGAAGTCAGCGCTATCCTCCGGCCAGTCGGGCCACGTAGCCGAAGCATAAAACAGTTCTGCACCACTCGCATTCTGGATCTGGGATGACACCGACTTGCGAAAGTCTTCGGACATGGCCAAACAGGTAATTTCCGACTGCACCTGATTTGAACCCGGAAAGAATGCCAGCGCCGTATCCGCACCTATCCAGTGCAAGCTGCTGGCAGGCTCATGGTTGAGGAGCATGTCAGCGCAGGCATCCTGAAAGGCCGTCAATTCACGCGCAGTGGCCCCGGGGTTGGGTGTATGAAAGCGCAACAGGTTGACGCCCAAGGGCATCGAATTTGAATCGCTCAGCGCCTCGATCTGGCTCTCGATGATAGACTGTCCCTGGGCGGCCCAATGGGGTGCCGATTGCCCGCGCAATACTGAACCTCCTGACTGAAATACCTGCGGAGAAATCTGCACGGCGAGTATTTTCAGCAGTTGGCGCTGGTCATCGGTGGGCGGCTCTGAACCTTCCACGACAAACACAACCAGGTAGCCCATCAGACGCTCGCGGTACCGGATGGGGGTGAACAAGATGGCTTTAAGCGGCTGCTCATCCGCGGTTAACGCAGCCAGCAAATTGGCCGCTGCATGGTCTCCGTCGACGAGAGTGGGCTCATTTGCGGGAATCGCTTCCATCACGGCGTCCCACTCGTGGCTTGCCACTACCTCTGCCAGGGTCGATTCCGGTGGATAGTTGGCCTTGCCAACAGTTGTGCGGCCCTCGGCATCCACCAATAGCAGGCAGCTGTGGGTCAGGCCCAGACCTATGGCGAGCGTGTCCAGGATGAACTCCAGTGTGATGTCCCAATCATCCGTATCGTAAAGAAAACGGGTGACCTCATAAAGCGTGGAAACATCGTCCAGCATCTTTCTGATGCTGGCATGCAGCCTGTCATTCTCACGTTTGAGACTCTGGGCCGTCAGGGCTCGATCCACCACGTGCCCCAGCTCGCGAAGATCAAAGGGTTTATTCAGATAGGCGTAGACATCGAGGCTCACCGATTCGATAGCCGAGTCCAGCGTTGCAAAACCGGTAAGGATGATGACCAAGGTGTCGTTAGCGGAGCCACGTACGATCCTCGTAATGTCCATACCCGTCACGTTGGGCATTCGCAGGTCAGTAAGCACCAGATCGAAGGAACGCTTTTTCAACACCTCGACGGCCTCGGTCGAATCAACCAGTCCAACCACATCATGACCACTTTCTCGTAGCAGCTGTGAAATGGCTTCGACGATGAATTTCTCATCGTCGACTACCAGGATAGAAGATGGCATGCCACTCCTAATTCGTTACCGGCGGCAGGTGCGCTCCAGTCCAGACAGGAACCGCAGGTTTCCCGCGTGGATCACCAGGATCAAATCTTGCTTGCCTCAGCCTGGTCCAGGGGGCCAAAGCTGAGCCGGTTCCCCACCCGGAAAAAGATCACGTTTTTGCGTTTACGGTCGACCCGATGCGTCGCGTCACCGATAGAAATCTTGACACCCGGGTAAACGGTACCATGAAACTGCAAAGTTTCGGCCACAGCCTGGTCGCCGTTCGCCACACTGGTCTGACTGTTCCGCCTTTGGGAATTTGCCGACTGGGTATGGTTGGTGCGCGCCAATAACGCAACTTTCTGCTCGAGTTCCACAAGCTCCGCTTCATTTTCATCGGCGAGAGATCCTTTGCGCGCCTTCAACAATTGCAGAAAATCCACGCGCTTCTGTAAATAGGCCAGTTCCATGCGCAGTCTGCGCTGTTCATTGCGCTTCTCGTAGCGCGACCAACCGACGTTTTCTGGCTGGGTATAACCTACCCCCACCTCGGTGACAATTCGTCCATCGGAGCCCACATGGCGTGCCTCAATGCGCTTCTCAGCATAGAGCGTACCACCACGAATGATACCTTCATTCGCACTGACGGTTATGTAGCGCCCAGCCGTCACGGCACAATTAATAATATAGCGGATGGCCTCTACGTCCTGTTTGGCGCCGATAGTGGCATCCTGAATAAATCCCGCCATAACGTTTCCACTAGCCAGAATCCGGGCCCGACCCTGACCGAGAATGCCGTTTCGCACGATAACGTTACCCGTCAGAGAGTATGCGTCGGCACCTTCGATGCTGCCTCCGACGAATATGTCGCCCCGCGCCTCTACCCGGCAGCCCGGGCGCACATCATTCTCAATGTAGACCGAATCTTCAAACCTGATATTTTCGTTTTGACTCTCCAGATTCCCCTTTACGCGACTGGCCTTCTGAACACCGATGGTGGCTCCATTCCAGGTTGCGATACCCTGCGCCGTAGCCAAGAGGTTCAGTCCGTCTTTGGAGACTTCGGTGCCCTGGCCACAAGGGATCGCGAGGTCGACGCCTGAAAGTTCCAATTTCTCGCCAAATACATTGGTGCCGGATTCCCCACCCGAAGCGGGCAATTTGGTCAAAATTTGTTGTCCGGGTACCACTCGGGTGAACAGGTTCGGTAGCTGCAGCCCGTGAAGCACCGCAACGCTGATGTCCCGTGGGATAGCCTCTCCATCTGACTCCTCATGCCAAATCAGCTTGGCATCGCCGCCCCCGGCAGGCATTTCGCCCTCGGCGAATAGTACGGGTTTGCCCGCAATCTGCTCATCGATCAGCTGGTCAATTGCTTGATCATCAATGCCATAAACAACACCGGCTCGCTCAATGGCCATCTGAACCTGGACAGGGGTTGGAAAATCGGTAACATCCTGAGGGACATAGAGGGCCGCGGCGAAGCCCTCAGCCAGAATGCGAACCTCAACAGGCTGTGAACTGCCGGTACTTTTCTCGGTAGCTTCGGCCTGTTCACTCATGAATCATCACCGTATTCGAAGCGGACTTCATGGACCGTACCGCAACTGCACACCAAGCGCAGGCCCACTGTCTCCTCATTCTCGATGAGGGGCGTAACCTCCACCGTTTCCGGCTTCGGATCCGGTTTAATGTGGTACTCGGGAATAATGGTTGTGGGACTCCTCAGGTGCACGTCGCCTTTCTTGACAATTTTGCGGTGACCTAACTGTGAGATGGATGCCTCAGGTAGCGGCTCTTCCCTCCACGGGGTGAACTCAACGTCCACGCCAGATTGGCGGCCTTTCAGCTGGGGCTGGTCCCCTCTGGTCACTGCATCCGGTGATTGGGATGGCTGCAACGCAAGGGAAGCCTCCCGCTCAACATCCGACATAGCTGCTCTCCATCACTTGTCTACCAATGTCTGCCTGCTTCGCGGGGCGTATGATGTTGGTTAATGTAAACACCTTGGCCCAAGTTTTTCCATGTGCCGGCCCCTCAGTGCCCTGACAAACCGGGCGCGGAGTGGTTGCCCAATCAGGAGCAAACCCCATGCCAAGCTGGTCACGTGCGGCACTCGCCCTGCAACACCCGGGAGTGTAGTCGAGCGGTGCAAAAATGGGCCCTCACAGTATAGTGTCTCAAGCGCAGCTAGGCAATATTTTCCTACCCTTGCGGCTAGGAGCCCGGAATGCTCTTAAACATCCGATTTATGGACTGGACCTCATTGCCCATCGTATTGAAATCTTGCGACGTTGATTGGGTCGTTACCAAGGCAAAAACCCGCTAGTAATTGATCAGGGCGTCGACGGCGCAGGGCAGCTGATCGGAGGTGATCGGCAGCGCGATCCAACTGATCTACGAGCTCGTCGGCCAAGCCAACCCGCTGGCACTGAACGCCAACATCCGGGCGCTGCGGGCGGGAGCTGCCGGCCATAGATTTGCCGTGGCGGCCTCTGCCGAGCAACCAATTCGAGCGGCGAAGGGGTCGACCCAGCTCAGTGGCCAATTCAAGGTGGAGCACCCCCCCGGTCTGGCTAACCCATACACTCACAGGCTGATTTCAGCCAGGAAAACCAGCCCCGGACGAGCTTCGGCGGCTGGTTTCATGTTTCAACCAACATGTCTGGGTTAGCGGGCAGTAAAATTGGCTACGAAAGCGGCACTGAATCGGATAAGGAGCGCAGTTCCACATGCGGCAATACAATTTACGAACAACCGGGTTGATACAATTAGGCGCCGGGCGGCTCGTTGGCGGGCTGCTGGCTTGGCAGCTTCTGGCCGGGATAGGGGCAACCTCCGTTGTGGCCACAGAGGGCTTTTCTGACATGACGAGCGAAGAACAGATTGCGACTGAACTAACCGCCGCCGTCGGGCTGCAATGACACGGTATCGCGCCAACTCCCA
>JADFSS010000047.1 GCA_022560655.1 Candidatus Neomarinimicrobiota bacterium | reverse complement strand
CCTTCCATCCCATGTGCAGCTACATGGCCATGTTTCCGCCGCGTATTCCCCACTACTTCATCCAGCGCTTCACCAACCCCGGCGACCACGTGCTGGACCCCTTCAGCGGCCGGGGCACCACCCCCACCCAGGCTTGCGTCGATGGGCGGGTGGGCATCGCCAACGACCTGAACCCACTGGCGTACGTGCTGTCCCGGGCCAAGCTGGACCCGCCCGCTAAGGACGCTGTGCTGGCGCGCCTGGCGGAGCTGGAAATGCAGTGGCTGGCCCAAACCGCCACCCCCGCACCGGCAGCTGGACCCATTACGGTGGTGTTTCACCCCAAAACCCTTGAGCAGCTGACCTATCTCAAAGCGGTCCTCACCGATAGCCGGGAGGACGTGTTCATCCGCGCCACGATCCTGGGCATCCTGCACGGCAAGTACCGCCGCAAACAGACCGACTCCATCTACTTGAGCATCGATATGCCCAACACTTTCAGCATGAGCCCCGTCTATATACGCAATTATGTCCGGGACAAAGGACTCCGTTACCTGCCCCTGGACGTGTTCGCGAACACTCGCCGCCGCATCCATCGGCTCTATCGCCAGGGGGTGCCGGCGGTCCGGGGCCGGGCCTACTCCGTGGATGTCCGGCAGCTGGACGAGGTCGTCGAGCCGGAATCCGTCCAGCTGGTGGTCACTTCGCCCCCCTATCTGAAGGTGGTGAAATATGGGCTGTATAACTGGATTCGCCTCTGGTTCCTGGACGTGCCGGTGGAGGAGGTGGACCGGCGGCTTGATGACGGCCACGACCTGCCCGCCTACCAGGCATTCATGCGCGCCACCCTGCTGCAGCTGGCCCGGCTGCTGCGCCCGGGAGGCCTGGCGGTCCTGCTCATTGGAGACGTGGCCCAGAACGGCCGGCCACAGGTAAACCTGGCCGAGGCCGTGTGGCAGGCGGCCCCGGACACCGGGCTGCAGCTGCTGGACATCGTTCCTGACGCCATCGCCGACAGCGCCAAGGTCACCCGGATCTGGAACAGCACCCGGGGCCGGGCCACCACGTTGGACCGCATACTCGTGCTGTGCAAAGGAGACGCTCCCACCGTCAACCGCCCCGCCGTCAGCTGGTAGGCCCGGTGCCGGGCGCACCCCTCAACCGCGCGGCCATCTTCCGGCGCTTCCCCTGGCTGCAGCAGCCCAACCAGCGAATCATCATCTCCGCTGACGTGAACGGACTGCTGTCGGCGGCCTTCCTGCACCACCACCTGGGCTGGCAGGTGGCCGGTTATTATGACGGCATCGCCCTATGGCTTGCGCCGGAAGCGCTCCCCCACCGGCGGCAGCTGGTATGGGTCGGCCTGGATGTGGTCATTCCGGCCAGTTACGCCGTGGGGCACCACATCCTGATGCTGGGGAACACCACCCCCGCCCCGTTGGCCCACATCTGCAACCCCAACCTGCTGGCCGGCGTCGGCGCCCACCATTTCGCCCGGAAATACCCCTTTTCCACCATCCTGTTCCTGCTGTGGCTCCACAACGTGCCCTTGCGCCGCAGCCTCATGGCCCGGCTGCTGGTGCTGCACGCCGATTCCAGCTGGCTGACCGCCGCGCGCTATGCGGACAACTGCCGGGAGTGGCACGAGCGCCTGCCGGATTACAACTGGTCGTGGCTGTTCCACCAGGTGGGCAGCGCCCAGTTCCAGCGGCGCATGGAGGACCAGCTCTATGTCCGCCTGGACCGGCTGGGCGGAGCGCTTCCCCCCGAGAATCGTCAGCTGCGCTTCAACCCCGACTGGGACGAGGACATTATCCTGGGACTGTACGGCCTGGCGGGCACCCACCTCAAGTGGTCACCGCCCAAAGCCCCCGTCATCGTGCAGCGGATCGAGGGCCGGCGTGAGACGGCGTCGCTGAAGGGCCTGTCCGCGCCGGAGTTCGCCCACCGTTATCTGAGTGGCGAGATCTTTTCCTTCGCCATCACCAGCCGGGATAGCATAAACTTCACCCGCCTGAATTTGACTGCCGCAGGCGGCGAACCCCATGCCGGCAACACCGCTTAAAGACCCCATCGTTTACGCCAATGGTGACTGGGTGCGCCAGAGCCAGGCCACCGTCCCCTTCATGGACAGCGGCTTCTGGTACGGCGATGGCCTGTTCGAGACCCTCCGCGTGGCCAACGGTTCCATCTTTCGGCCCCTTAGACATCTGGCCCGGATGCGCGAGGGCATGCAGATGTTGCAGATTGACTTCCCCCTGCCCGATGACGAGGTGGTGGCGGTCATGGAATCGCTGGTGGAGCGCAACCAGTTGCAGGATACCCTCATTCGCCTCATGTGCACGCGGGGTACCTTGGCGGGTGCCCCCTGGAAGCATCCCGGCCCGGCCAACCTGTACGCCGGCTTCCGGTTCATCGATGCCCAGCCCGCCATCCCGGTCAAAGTGCTCTTCGTGCAGGAGGAAGACTACCCCATTGCCCGCATGGTGCCGGCCCTCAAGTCCATGACCTATCTGGGGAACATGCTGGCGATCCGCGACGCGGTGGCGCAGGGCGCCTATGAGCCCGTCTTCGTCAACCGCGACGGACTGGTAACCGAATGTGCCATACGCAATATCTTCTTCATCAAGGGCCAGACGCTGCATACGCCCGATCGCTCCCTGGGCATCCTCCCCGGCGTCACCCGCGACCTGGTGCTCGATCTCGCCCGGCCCCTGGGGTTGACGGTGGACCACGCTCCCATACCCGCTGCCTCCGCCAAGCAGATGGATGAGGCTTTCATTTCCAGCACCGGCATCGGGGTCTACCCCTGCACGTGGGATGGCTACGGACCCCGCGAATATCCCCTGACGATGCGCCTGAGGGCAGCCGTGGAAGCCCAGGTCCAGCGCGAGACGGGCGGCGGGTGAGACGCTCCAGCCGCGCCCTATCCCTTCGATAGCGAAGAAATGTTGGACGGCGACGGGGGCCGCTCCGGACGGAGGGGCAATACCATTGTAAGAAAAATCTTCACCAGAGACGCCCACCAACCAGGGATCGTGCTGAAAACAGTCTCAGGCAAGGTGGAGCTCCGCGACAAATAGACTGATCTCCGCTTAAGCGCCCCTTTCTGCGGTGGGCCATCTCTTGTCAGGCTGGGCGAACCTGACTAAACTCCCTGCGCCGTGTTCAGCAAAGTCCTCATCGCCAACCGGGGCGAGATCGCCGTGCGCATCATCCGCAGCTGCCGGGAACTGGGCATCACCACCGTTGCCGTCTATTCCGACGCTGACCGCACCGCCCCCCACGTGCTGCTGGCCGATGAAGTGGTCCATATCGGCCCCGCGCCTTCGTCGCAGTCGTACCTTGACAGGGAGCGCATTCTGCAAGCCGCACAGTCCGTCGGTGCCGATGCCTTACATCCGGGCTACGGCTTTCTGTCTGAAAACGCGGCGTTCGCTGGCGCGGTGGAGGCCGCCGGCCTCGCCTGGATCGGCCCGGCCCCGAAAACCATCACCCAGATGGGCGACAAGCTTGCCGCGCGGCAATTGGCCCGGGAGGCCGGCCTGCCCGTCATTCCCGGCAGCGCCGGACCGTTGACTGAAAGCGATGATCCTGCAACTTTGGCTGACGAAATCGGTTATCCCCTCTTAGTCAAGGCTGCCGGCGGCGGCGGCGGCAAGGGAATGCGCATGGTGGCGGGGCCCGATGTGCTCGACGCGGCCCTGGAGCGTGCTCGCTCGGAGTCGGCCAGAGCCTTCGCCGACAGCCGGGTCTACCTGGAAAAGGCCCTCGATCGGCCCCAACACGTGGAGGTCCAGATATTCGGCGATGAACACGGCAACATGGCCAGTCTTGGTGAGCGCGAGTGTTCCATTCAGCGGCGCTACCAGAAAATCATCGAGGAGACCCCCGCACCCTCCATAGCCCCGGATTTGCGCACCCAGCTGAGCGAGCTGGCCGTACGGCTCGCCAAGGCCTGCGACTATCGCGGTGCCGGCACCGTGGAGTTCCTGGTGGACAGCGCGGGTCAGTTTTACTTCCTTGAAATGAACACCCGCCTGCAGGTGGAGCACCCCATCACCGAGCTGGTCACCGGCCTGGATTTGGTGGCGGAGCAGCTCCGGGTGGCCGCCGGAGAGTCGCTGTCATTTAGCATGGCAGATAGTACGCCCAGAGGCCACGCCATCGAGTGCCGGATTTACGCCGAAGACGGCTTCAACGGGTTCGCACCCTCCACGGGCCAGGTGCGCGACATCACGATTCCCGGCGGAACCGGCGTACGCCTGGACCACGGCCTGCGCGTCGGGCTGGAGATCACCCACCACTACGATCCCCTACTGGGCAAGCTGTGCGTGTGGGGCCGGACCCGTCCCGAGGCCATCCAACGCATGGGCCGCGCCCTGGAAGAGCTGCGCGTTGAGGGCCTGCAGACCACCATCCCCTTCTGCCTGGCCAGCATGCACCACCCGGCCTTCATTGCAGGGGATTACGACACCAACTTTGTGCATGACCATTTGCCGGAGCTGGCTGGCTGGGCGGGTGAGCAGCCCGAGGACCTGGAAACCGCCGCGGCTATCGGCGCAGCACTGTTTGCAGCGTCTCCCAGACCAGCTGGGGAGAACACCGGCCGTGCGCCCCCCGCTGAGGGCAACTGGCTCCGGCAGGGGCGTGACAGGCAGGTGTCGGACTGATCTACCAGGCCAGCATCGGCGACCGCACGCTGCACCTGGACCTGCGCCTGGATGGCCAACGGGCAGAGGTCACCATTGATGGCAGCAGCGCCCACGTGGACCTGGTGCGCCTATCACCCTACGCCTACTCGCTCATCATTGATGGTCGCTCCCATTACCTGACCCTACAGCCGGGCAAGGACGGCATCGTGGTCCGTCTCCGCCAGCGCAACTACGTGGTCAACTTGCGTTCCAGCCTCGATATCACCATCGAAAAACTGGGCCTGACCCGGGGCCACCGGGAGCAGAGTGGCCGCATAGCGGCGCCGATCCCCGGCGTCATATCCTCGGTGGCTGTGGCCGTGGGGGACACGGTGGAAGCAGGCAGCCGGCTGCTGGTGCTGGAGGCCATGAAAATGGAGAACGAACTGCTGGCGCCATTTGCCGGTACGGTCTCAGCCCTGCACGTAGCAGCGGGCGACACGGTGAACAGGGGCGACCGGCTGGTGGAGCTGACTGGGCAGTAGCCAAAGGCACCCAAAGGGCCTCAAAAAACACTGCCTGAGCTCAGCGCTTGCGGGTGCGCTGCCGCCGTGGCGAGCGGCTCTGGGCCCGGCGGGTCGGCCCCAGCAGCGGGGTCGTCAGATACCACAAATAATAGCCCGAGACAATGGTCGTTACCCCCAGGATGGACATGCTGCGGAGGATCCAATTGTTGAAATTTTTCCGCGCGCCGTAGTCCATGATATGGAACATCCACAGAATGTCGTAGGCCCGCCAGATGGAACTGCGCCGGGCGGTGACCTTACCCGTCTCGGCGCTCACGTAAATGGCCGTCGCTTTCCAGTTGCTGAATTCAACTTTCCAGACCGGGACCGGTCCGCGGTATTCGCCCCCCTGGTTCTCCACCAGGGTGGCCCCTTTCACTGGCACCTGGGGGGCAAAATCCGCCTCCGCCACGGCCACGGCTGTCTCCCGCGCGAAAGGCGAGATGCGCTCGCCGGTAATGGCGTTATAGGTCTCGGCGTGGTGGTCGTCCTGGGTGAGGCGATAGACCGGCAGGTTCAGCAGCTTGCCCAGCTCGATATGCTCGACGCCGGCCAGCTCGCTGTTGCGAATCAGGGGCGGGAGGGGTGCCAGGTAATTTTCGAACTTCAGGTCAGGCGGCTCGGCAGCGGCAATATCCATCTCGCTACGCACGAGCGTAATATGCACCCAGGAGAAATACAGTCCCCCCAGGGACCACGCCAGCAGCTGAATACCGATGATGGGCCCCAGTCGGCGGTGCCACCGCCGGATGAACTTTTGCCGCGCTGCTTGGGACATGGGGTACGCCTACCCCGGCAAACTTAAGCACACCATCACGGCCATAGTGAAAGTTAGGCTGGCGTGCGACCGGTGGTAAATTCCTCACGTCCCAATTGGCACTTTTGTGCGACCCGAACCCAGGCATGTCGTTCTACCACCAGCGGATCATCGTCACCGGCGCCTCCAGCGGCATTGGCGCCCAGCTCTGCCGTCAGCTGGCGGCCCAGGGAGCGCGTCTGTCGCTGGCGGCCCGGCGCACGGACCTGCTCGACCAGGTAGCGGCAGACTGCCGCCGCCTCGGTGGCACCGCCATGGTGGTTCCCACCGACGTGACCGCTGCGGACCAATGCCGCTCGCTGGTTGATCGAACGGTGGCCGCCTTCGGGGGCCTGGATATGCTCATCTGCAACGCCGGCATCTCCTTGCACGCCCTGTTTGAAGACCTGCCCGACCTGGCCCTGCTGGAGCGCATGATGGCCGTAAACTACCTGGGCGCCGTCTACTGCACACAGGCCGCACTGCCCCACCTGTTGGCGAGCGCGGGCCGGCTGGTGGCGGTCTCCAGCCTGGCGGGGAAGGCCGGCATACCCACCCTCACGGGCTACTCAGCCAGCAAGCACGCCCTGCACGGGTTTTTCGACGCCCTGCGTGTGGAACTGGTGGGCTCAGGCGTGAGCGTAACTGTGGTCTGCCCCAGCTCAGTCGCCAGCGGCGTTCGCCGCTATGTAGTCAGGGAGGGCGTCGTGCAACGCGAAGCTGCTCGCCCCCCCAGACCGGGAGCCATGAGCGTGGAGCGCTGCGCAGAGCTCATTTTGCGGGCCGCCAGCCGCAGGCAGCGTGAGGTGCTGCTCACCACTCTGGGCAAGGTAGGGCGCTTCATCCGGCCCTTCTTCCCCGGGCTAATCGACCGCATCGCCCGCCGGAAGGTGGGGCTACGGCCCTGAGGGTCGTTCTGAGCGAGCGGCTGGGTTTGGGTTACAACCGTGGGTGGCTCAGGCGGGCTTCTCTTCGCCTCTCTTCTCCTGACCACGGGCAATGAGCAGGAAGGCGACACCCACCGCCAGCGGCAGCAGGCCCCAGACCGCACCGGCCCACTCCTGGGATGAAACGCCTATGGCAATCGTGAGCGCAATACCCACCGCTGTCCAGACCAGACCCTGGGTGCGGTAATTTCTGGCCTTGGATAGTGCTAAGGGTATATCCATGCCCTTTTCGATGGCAGCAAGAATTTCCCGACTCTGGGTCTGCCGTTTCTTGTAGCTGAGGATCAGCAATAGTGCAATGATACCAACGGTTCCACCAACACCAAAGATTATGGCAATAATGGGAATCCAAATTTCACTAGTCATCGGAATCCTCCTCTGTTATGGTCCTTTGACGCATCGCGGCGGCCCATTGTTGCACCCTCAACGCGCAGCGACAGATATCGCCCTGCAACAATTCGGGGACAAACCCCGTCTTATCCCATGATGGAGCCGCCCAGCGACGCTGATATCCTCAGTCAATATCGGGCTGGCGACCGCGCAGGGGCCTTGAAAGCCCTGGTTGAAACCCACGGAAAAGCTGTGTATAATATAGCGTTGTTTACCCTCAACGACGAAGTGCTTGCTGAAGACGCCACCCAGGATGCGTTCATCAGGATCTACCGCGGGCTGGAGAAATACCAGGGCAGGTCCAGTCTGTCCACCTGGATGTACCGCATCGTCAAGAATGTCTGCTACGACCAGTTCAAACGGCGCCGCACCCTGCCCCTCGACCTGGAAGACCAGGCCGCCCTGATGGACACCCATAACCCCACTCCCGAGGAGCAGTCACTGGCCGGCTTTCGCCACAGCCGCGTGCGTCGCGCCGTCAACCGGCTGCCCCAGGGACAGCGGCTGGCGGTCACGCTCCATTATTTCCAGGACCAGTCTTACGAGGAGATCGCCGCCATCATGGGCCAACCGCTCAATACCATCAAGTCCTACCTGCACCGCGCCAAAGCCGCCCTGGCCAGCTCGCTCAAGGATGTGGAAGGGAGCCTCACATGACCCAAAATTATCGCGGTGATCTTGGCGGGATCTTTAAGGCCGCCCAGGCCGAGCTGCCCCCCCGGCTCAAAGCCCGGCTGCTGGCCATTCCCCACCTGCCCGCGCCGGTCACGTTCTGGGATCTGCGCTGGGGCCTCCCCGCAATCGTGCTGACGCCGCCCGCCGCCTGGCTGCTTGTTACCAGGGCCGCCGTCGTGACAGACTATCTGGCGTTGAAAATGACCGGCCTGGCAGTGAATTTGACCCTGCCCGTGATGCCTGCGCTGACTCTGGTATCGGTGGGGGCGGGCCTGGCAGCACTAATGCTGGGTGTCGGCCTGGCCACATGGATGTACCTGCGAGCCCAGGACCGCAACGATCAGCTCTTCGTCCGGAGTCTGGCGGGCGGCTAGCACCGCACCGAGCCTCATTCCCGCGGGCACCGCGTAAGCCGCAGCCGGCCGCTTCACGTTGTCTCCATTATATTGAGTATCCGCCCCCGCTGGGCCTCAAGCCATTCGCGCTAGCCCGCTGCTGGCGACAGACTCGCCGCATGGTTCGACTGCCCCGCGACCCGCAGCGGTGGCCCGCCTTTTTCGCTTGAGTTCGCCCCGTCCCGGTGAAAACTTCACCTATGGCCCTCCCCGCACGTCTGGTGAAGCAGCTGCGCCGCATCGTCGGCGCACAACACGTGGATACGGGGCCTGCGGATTTGCTGGTTTACGAGTCCGACGGTCTTACGCTCCGGGCCGCCCGCCCCGCCGGCGTCGTCTACCCCGATAGCACGGACGAGTGTGCCCGCATCGTGCGCGCCTGCGCCGCCGCGGATGTTCCTTTCCTCGCCCGGGGCGCCGGCACAGGCCTCAGCGGAGGCGCCATCAGCGATGGCGGCGTCATCATCCAGATGAGCCGCATGAACCGCCTGTTGGGCCTCTATCCCGATGACGGTTACGCCGTTGTACAGCCCGGCGTGGTGAACAACTACCTCAGCCTCCAGGCCCGGCCACACGGCCTCACCTTCGCACCCGATCCATCCAGCCAGGCCGCCTGCACCATCGGTGGCAATGTGGCGGAAAATGCCGGCGGGCCCCATACGCTCAAATACGGGGTCACCAGCCACAACCTGCTGGGACTCACGGTCGTTTGGCCGGATGGCAGCGTAGCCACACTGGGCGGCCCGCTGCCGGTAAGGACCGGCCCCGACATCACCACCTTTCTCGCCGGTACCGAGGGCACCATTGCCATCGCCACCGAAATTGTGGTGCGCCTTATACCGGTCTCGCCCTCCGTCAGCACCATGCTGGCCGTCTACGCCGAGGTGGCTGCCGCCACTGAGTCGGTCTCGGCCCTGCTGGCCGCCGGTGTCCTGCCAACGGCTCTGGAGCTCATCGACCGCCTCTGCATCCAGGCCGTGGAGGCCCAGCTCCAGGCCGGCTTCCCCACCGATGCGGAGGCCGTGCTGCTCATTGAGCTGGACGGCGACCCCCAGTTGGTGCGGCAGGACGAAGAACTGGTTGCCAAAATTTGCCGGAGCAACGGCGCGGTGAGCTTCCGCATCGCCACCTCGGAGGAGGAACGCCAACGGCTGTGGCGCGGGCGCAAGCACGCCGTCGGCACGCTGGGCAAGTTGACGCCAGCGTTTTATACCAATGACGGCGTCGTGCCTCGCAGCAAACTCACCGAAATCATGCATGCATCCTACCGGATCGCTGACCGCCACGGCCTGCGGGTTGCCCATGTCTGCCACGCAGGCGACGGCAACATCCACCCGCTGATCCTCTACGACCCGGACGAGCCGGGCGGTCCGGAGAAGGCCATCGCCTGTTCGGAGGAGATCCTGCTCGCCTGCCTTGAGCTGGGTGGTTCGCTCACCGGCGAACACGGCATCGGAGTGGAAAAGCGCAGCCTCATCCACCGCATGTTCGGCGCGGACGACCTGGCCCACATGACCCGCTTGCGCGATGGCCTGAATCCCGCCGGCTTGCTGAATCCGGACAAGATATTCCCCAACGGAGCGCGCTGCGGCGAGGTGCGCGGCGGAAGCTCCCTGCCCGCCGGAACCTGGATCTGACGTGCCCACGACCGATCTTGACCGCCCCGCCGCGCGGCCGGATTCCCGGCACCAGGTAGGCGCGCTCATTGCCGAGGCCCGCCAGCGCGGCGAGTCCATCGGGGCACCGGGCGCTGCCCGGAGATGGGACTTGACCCACCTCGACAAGGTCATCTCCTTCCATGCGCCGGACATGGTCATCACCGTAGAGACAGGCCTGACCCTGGCGGCTATCAAGGATGCCGTGGAAGCTCAGCGGCTCTGGCTGCCCCTCGATGCCGCTGATGGCGGCGAGCAGACCCTGGCGGCCTACCTGGCCCGGGACGATTCCCTCAGTTGGCTCAGCTACCGCCACGGCCCCAGCCGCAACTGGGTCATGCGCCTTACCGCCTGCGACGACCGCGGCCGCGAGGTCTCATCCGGCGCGGCGGTCGTGAAGAATGTGGCCGGGTATCAATTGGCGCCACTCTACATCGGCGCCCGGGACGCCTTCGGCCCACTGGTGGAAATCACGTTTCGGCTCCTGCCTCTGCCAGTCCGCGTCACCCGGGCGGAGTGGCAGGCCAACGATTACCCGCCACTCCTCAAGGTGTGGCAGCAGTCCCGCCGCAGCACCCATCCGTCCGGGCGGGGCGAGCCGTGGGAAGCTCTTCGGCTCGTCCGCAACCAGGGGCGCTGGAGGCTGGAGGGATTCACCCGGCTGCCCCCGGAGACAGTTACCCAGTGGAGCGGCGACGACGCCACCATCGCCCAGGTGGAGCGGCTGCCCCGAGAGCGTCACGACGACGGTTTCCGGCCCTCCCTGCGGCTGCAGGTGCTGCCCACGCAGCTGGAGCCTCTGCTGGCGGCGGTAAGCCGCCTGTCGGTAAACCTGGTGTGCTACCCGGCGGCAGGGGTGGTTACCCTAGACACCGCGGAAAGCCCCCTCATAGAGCCAAATCTGGAGGAACTGTTGAGGTCAAAATTGCCCCCCGGCGGGCGGCTACAACGGCTCAACGGCTTCGCCGGAAGCACAAGCCCTCTCAGGGACCATGAGGCTGACGAGTATGGGGTGCTGCGTAAAATCAAACAGATCCTCGATCCCGACGGCCTGTTTGGGCCGCTGCCGGAGGCACAATGGTTGTAGAGCACCAGCTGTTCTCACAGGAAGACTACCGGCTCCTGCAGGAGTGCATTCACTGCGGCCTGTGCCTGCCCGCTTGCCCCACCTACCAGGCCAACGGCAAGGAGGCCGATTCACCCCGGGGCCGACTGGTCCTCATGAAGGCGCTGGATCGGGACCCTGGCGTCGACGTTGCAGGCGCCTACAATCATATCGACCTCTGTCTTGGCTGCCTGGCATGCCAGACGGTCTGCCCTTCGGGTGTCCAGTACGGACACTTGCTGGAACGGACCCGCAGCCACCGGAATGATGCCGGCAGCGCTCCCTCCTGGTCGGAGCGGCTGGCCCTGGACTGGGTGACGCAGGCGCCCAAGTTGCGATTGCTGACTGCGTTGATCCGGCTTGGCCAGCGTACCCGACTGGATCGCGTGGCACGGGCACTCAGACTGTTGCCGGCCGCGTTGAACTTTCAGCTGGCCGGAATGCCGGCTCTGCAGCGCTACCCGTTCGGGCGGCATTCAAGACCTTTGTCGCCCGCCGTCACATCCAATGGCGCGCGACAGGGCGCGGTGGCGCTGTTCACCGGCTGCGTCATGGCCCACTGGTACGGCGAGGTCCACGAGGCCACGATCCGCGTGCTGCGCTGGAATGGTTTCGACGTGGCGGTCCCCGCGGGACAAGGCTGCTGCGGCGCCCTGCATAGCCACGCGGGGCAGTCTGCTGAAGCGGAGCGCCTGCTGGAGATCAACCGGGACGCGCTGCAGCGGGTGGACGCCCAGGCCCTGATTGTCAACGCTGCCGGTTGCGGCGCTCAGCTGCGGGGAGCGCTATGGCCCGGCGATGAGAGCCCGGCGCCCGTTGACGTGGCTGAGTGGCTGGCGCCCCGCTTGGTCCGACCGCCTCGTTCCAGACTGACCGGCAACTTTACTTACGACGCCCCCTGTCATCTGCTCCATGCCCAGGGTGTCCGGCAGGCGCCTTTGCAACTCCTGTCAGCCGCCTGCGAGAGCCTCTTGCCGCTGCCCGAATCTGAACTCTGTTGCGGCGGCGCGGGCGCTTACACGCTTACGCAGCCTGAAATGTCCCGCCAGGTCCTGGCCCGCAAGATCGAGCACGTAGCGGCCCTGTCGCCGGATGTGCTGGTGACCGGCAATCCCGGCTGCCAACTGCAGCTGCAGGCCGGTTTGAGGCTGGCGGGACTCAAAATCCCGGTGCGCCATACCGTGCAGGTTCTCGACCAGGCCTATCAGCAGGAGCGAGCCTATCGGGATGCTTTTGGACTGGACGCGGAGGCAGCCCAGGCCTAGACGGAATCAACTGGAGAGACGGAACTGAATGGGGATGGAGATCCAGACACCCAGCGGCCGGTCCCGCTGCCGGGCCGGAGTAAATCGTACCTGCTTGATGGCCTTCACGGCGGCCTCGTCCATGCCGGTCTGAGGCAGCCCCTTTTGCACCAGGACTTCCGTTATGAAGCCGCGCTCATTCACGAATATTTGCAGTACGACGGTTCCCTGTATACCTGCCTGCCGTGCGATTTCGGGGTAGACCAGTCGGTTAGCAATCGCCGCGTAGCCGCCGATGGGAGCGGGCGGTTCGTCGTAGGCGATGAACTTTATGCGCGAGCCGGCATCGTTATCGGGCATGGGCGGCGCCTTCCAATCTTCAAAGTTGTCGAGCGAGGTCTCCTCGATGGTGATGTCCTCGGCAAGGTCCTCATCTTCTGATTCGATGGGAATGGAAGGTCGTGGCGGCGGTGGTGGCGGCTCGAATTGGCGGGTCTCGGGGATATCGATATCCCGTACAAACTCATCGATGGCAGCAGCCAGATTTGCAGGGTCACCGGCCTCAAAACGGGGGAACAGTTTCAACGTCGCCGCAAGGGTAAATAGGACACCAAGGAAAACCACCCGCACCCGGAGTGGATAATTATAGTGCGAATTGGGGTGCTGCATGAGTCTCCTGTCAATTTCAGCTGGGCTGTCCAGCGGGTTGGTCGAGCTGCAATTCGATCTCGATACATGTTTGACGCACTAGACCCGAAAATAGTTGCCCTGTAAAAGTGGCCGCCAGCAGCTCCGCCACGGCCGGCGTCGCTGTGACTTCGGTACTGTGACAGTCTAATCCTGCCCGCAGCGCTGATGAATGAGCTGCAATCCCTTGGCGGTGAGATCGGGGTCGGAGATAACGGGCGTGCGCAACTGGCCAACCAGCAGGTCCCCCAACCCGCCCGTCAGGATCACCGGCAGTTCTTCCCAGCCCATTTCTGCGCGAATGCGGCCGATCATTCCGTCGATCTGATCCACCGCACCAAAGACGATGCCAGACTGGAGATTGGTCTCCGTATCCCGGCCGATAGCCGAGTCGGGGACCTTCAAATCGACGGCTGAGAGGAGGGCTGCCCCGGTGAAGAGCTGCCGGGCGCCGGTCTCCACACCCGGCGCGATGGCGCCCCCGATAAAGTGCCCCGCTGCATTGACCACATCATAGGTGGTGGCCGTGCCCAGATCGACAATCACGCAGGGGGACCCGTAAAGCTCCCGGGCTGCCACCACGTTGCAGATCCGGTCCGCTCCCACAGTGGCCGGCTGCTCAACATCCAGGCCCAGATCGAGCGGCAGGGCGGCGCTCACCATGAGGGGGGTGAGCTGCAAGTAGCGCTCACACATGTCGCTCAGCGCCCGCCCCACCACCGGTACAACACTGGAAATAATGACGCTCCGCACCCCGTCAAAGCCGGTCTGCCCGTCACTGTAGAGGCGCTGGATGGCAATCCACCAGTCGTCGGAAGTGTGGGTGGCGCGGGTGTGGAGACGCCAGCTGTTGAGCAGTTCGCCATCCTGAAACAGGGCCAGCACCACGTTGGTGTTGCCTATGTCTATGGCCAGCAGCATGGGCGGCTCCGCAAGTGAGTGGTGGGACGAACTGCCATCGTCTTTCACGCGGGCGACCAGTCCAGGTCCCCGGCCGAGACCGTGATGACCTGGCCGTCTACATCGATGGTCCCGCGACCGCTTGCATCGATACCAAGAAAGCGCCCCTGAACCGGCCCGGAGGCACCGTGGAAGCGCACCTCCGCATCCAGATGGGCGCAGCGCTCCTGCCACAGCCCGGCCACATCGTCCAAGCCGGCCTCCACAAGGTGCTCCAGTCGATTGAGAACGCCGGCCAGGAGCAGCTCGCGCTGCACCGGCGTCCCGCCAGCGATGATGCGCGCCGATGACACCGCCTGCAGCTCCTTCGGAAAATCGGCGGGCTGCTCGTTCACGTTCAGGCCCATACCCAAAACGACCATCTGCTGGCCTTTGATGGTGCGGCCCTCGGCGAGGATGCCCCCCAGCTTGTCTGGCCCTACCACAATGTCGTTGGGCCACTTCAGTTTTGCCGCCACCTGTACGCCCGCCAAGGCATCGACGACGGCCACGCCGGCGGCCAGCGACAGCAGCCCCAGCCGCTCGGCGGGGAGCTGCGGCTGGATGAGCACCGAAAAAGGGAGGCTTAGGTCAGGGGCCGAAAACCAGGTGCGTCCCTGTCGCCCGCGCCCGGCCTTCTGATGGTCGGTCACTACCACCTGGCCGGGCACCGCCTCGCCGTCCGCCAGCAGCTCCCACAGGTCGGCGTTGGTGGAATCGGTGAAGGGGTAATAGGTGATCTCGCGGCCGAGGCGGCGGGTGGTGAGATTGGCCTGGATGAGTTGCACGAACAGCACGGCTAGCCTGGCCGGTACTCGCCAAATACATCGCTGAGGACCTGGGAAATTTCCCCCAGGGTGGCGAGCTGCCGCACCGCAGTAACGATAAGCGGCATCAGATTGCCGTCGCCCTGAGCACCGGTGTTGAGCGCTGCCAGCGCATCCTGAGCCCCGCTGCCGCGCTGGGCCTTCACCTGTTTTAGACGACGCAACTGCTGCTCCGCTGCCTGGGGATCAACCGTCTGGACCGGGACCTGGCCGGCATCGCCCTCTGTGAAGCGGTTGACGCCTACGATGACGGTGGCGCCGGTTTCAACCGCCGACTGGAAGTCGTAGGCCGAGCGGGCGATCTGCTCCTGCTGATGGCCCTCCTCGATGGCCGCCACCGCCCCACCCAGCTCATCGATTTCGGCAATGAGTGCCAGGGCCTCCCGCTCCAGGCTGGCGGTGAGCTGCTCCACCGCGTGGCTGCCGGCCAGGGGATCGACAACGTCGGGCAGGCCGGTCTCGTGGGCGATGATCTGCTGGGTGCGGAGGGCGAGGCGCACCGATTCCTCGGTGGGCAAGCCGAGGGCCTCATCGCGGCTGTTGGTGTGCAGCGACTGGGCGCCCCCCAGCACGGCGGCCAGGGCTTCGATGGTGGTGCGCACCACATTGTTGTCGATCTGCTGGGCGGTGAGGGAGGAGCCCGCCGTTTGGACGTGGAACCGGCACATCTGCGCCTTGGGCTCGGTGACGCCGAAGCGCTCCTTCATAAGGGTGGCCCAGATACGGCGGGCGGCACGGAACTTGGCCGCCTCCTCCAGCAGGTTCATCTGCACGTTGAAAAAGAAGCTCAGGCGCTGACCGAGGCGGTTCAGGTCCAGCCCGGCATCGGCGGCGGCCTGGACATAAGCGATACCGTTGGCAAAGGTGAAGGCCAGCTCCTGGGCCGCCGTGGCGCCGGCCTCGCGGATGTGGTAGCCGCTGATGGAGATCGGGTTCCAGAGGGGCAGTTCGTCACCACACCAGGCAAAGAGGTCGACGGCCAGACGGAGCGATGGACGGGGCGGGTAGATGTAGGTGCCCCGGGCGATGTACTCCTTGAGAATATCGTTTTGCACCGTACCGCGCAGCTTGGCCAGCGGTATGTTTTGGCCCTCGGCGACCACCGCGTAGAGCGCCATGAGGATGGGGGCGGTGGCGTTGATGGTCATGGACGTGGAGACCTGGTCAAGGGGAATGCCGTCCAGCAGCACCTGCATGTCGGCCAGGGAGGCGATGGCCACCCCCACCCGGCCCACCTCACCCTCGGCCAGGGAGTGGTCGGAGTCGTAGCCCATCTGGGTGGGCAGGTCGAAGGCCACCGAAAGGCCGGTGCCGCCCTGGTCGAGGAGGTAGCGGAAACGGCGGTTGCTGGACTCGGCGGTGCCGAAGCCGGCATACTGGCGCATGGTCCAGAGGCGCTGACGGTACATCTCGGGATAGAGCCCCCGGGTGAACGGGTACTGGCCGGGCTGCTCGGGTGCAGGACGCGGTCGTTTTGGGGTCATCTTTGGGTCACCTTTGGGCCACCCCCTCCGACGGAGAGGGTGACCCCGCACAGGGGGGGAGGGGGTCACGGCACCGAATCGACCTCAGGCCGGTTATTTCACGGCGCACCCTGGCCCAATGTGCTGCGGGACAAGCCTGAAAAAATCGGGCGCGATTGAGCGGCGGTGCTGCACAAGCCATAGACGGGGAAAGTTACGACATGAATATCGGGGACAGTAGGCGGCGGATTGACGGGGGGTCAACGTTCTGCGGAGCCCCTACTCCGGTTCGCGCGCGCGGCGAGGAGGAGAGAGGGTGGGATGGGGGCGTGATGAATTGAAATGAATCACGCCAGCGGCTTAGAGCTGCCCTTTCTGACCTCATCCAGATGACAATCCTTGAACTTTTTCCCGCTCTTGCACGGGCATAACTCATTAATCCCTATGCTTCGCTTCTTGATAATGAAATCCAAGTCTTGTTCTTCAATCTTGCCCAAATACCTACGTCTGGGATCATCCGCCAGTCCAGCTAGGAGATTACTTTCCTTGACGATCTGCCTCTCAACATGGGCGTAGTCCAGATAGCGCTCTCCAAG
>JADFSS010000046.1 GCA_022560655.1 Candidatus Neomarinimicrobiota bacterium | reverse complement strand
TATCGGCCACGACTGCCGATGGGGCCTACCAGGAGGGAACGAGCCTGGCCATCATCGTGATATTCAATGAGCCGGCCACGGTGACCGGAGGCCCGCCGCAGCTCACCCTGGAGACGGGGGCTACGGATGCCGTGGTGAACTACGCCAGCGGCGCGGGTACGGACTCGCTGCTGTTCAGCTATACTGTGGCAAACGGGGAAAACGCCAGCGACCTGGACTACACCGGGACCGGCGCGCTCACGCTGAATGGGGGTTCTATTACCGACCGTGCCGGGAATAACGGCGACCTCACCCTGCCCGCCCCGAGCGACCCGGGCTCCCTGGGTGCCGACAAAGACCTTGTGGTGGATACACAGGTCCCCCAGGCAGCACTCACCTACAGTGACACGCTGGCCCAGGAGGGTGACACGGTCACCATTACGCTGACGGTGGACGAGGCGGCGGCGGCAACGCCGCGGGTCGAACTGGTATACAGCGAAAATACCGTTCCGGCAACGGATATGACCGCAACGGCGGACCCCGCCGTATGGACCCACGATGCGGTGACGCCGGCGGGGAACGATGGGGTGGTGACTGCAAACATCACTGCGGAGGACCTGGCGGGCAACGCACTGATAGCCGACAGCATCAGCGGCCGGACAGACCTGGAGATTGACAACACGCCGCCGGGCTACATCCTGGCCTACACTGACTCACTGGTCAGGGAGGGCGATGACGTTACCGTCACTGCCACGGTGGAGGAGTCGGTCCAGGCCACACCCACCATCTCCGTGGACTTTGCCGGCACGACGGACGATATCGAGGCAGTGGACCTCAGCATGGGTGCAACGGACTCGGTCTGGACCTACCAGTTTACCACCCCGGCCGGAAACGACGGCTTTGCCACGGTCACGGTCACCGGTCTTGATCTGGCGGGGAACGCGTTGACGCCTACCTCCGGCAACACGAATACGCTAAAAGTGGACAACACGCCGCCGGTGGTAACGGCCAGTTCGCCAGTCTCAAACGGCTTTATCCGCAGCACAGCTCTGAGCTACGCGCTGGGCGAGACCGTCTCCAGCGGCCAGGTGATCTGGACGTGGGAGGGCAACTCGGGGGTGTCCGATCCGGCTTCACCGCACGCCCAGAGTCTGGTGGTCGCCGAACTCACCGCAGGCAATCACACCGGCGTGATCACCAACGCTCCCACACTGGCCCAGGCGGGAGAATACACCATTGAGCTCATGGGCGTCGACGGTGCGGGGAATGCCGATACGGTTACTTTGACCACAGTTACCTACGATACACTGGCACCGGGCGTAGCCTCGGCTACTGTGACCGACGGTCCAGCCGCAGATATCGATTCCACTCAGTCCACCGATAGCCTCGCCATCCAGTACGGCGGGTTTGATGAGCCCACCTCGGGAATCGTCCTGTATGAGTACGCCCTGGGGACGGTTGCGGGTGACACAAATATTGTACCGTGGACCGCTAACGGGACCAGCACCACCGCGACTTTGTCAGGGCTGAGCCTGATCTACAAGGTAACCTACTTTGCATCGGTGCGAGCCACGGATGGCGCCGGCAATCTGTCCGCCGTCGTGTCCAGCGATGGGGTCAGGATCACCGATAAGCCGAGGCTCACTTTGAATATGGTGCAGAACAGCGCGGTGACCGACAACATCCAGGTTTTCATCACCGATACCCTGGCCATGGCCGATAGCGTGCGCGTGGTGGTCGACAGCGTGCAGGTAGCCGTCACCGCCATAGACACATTCTTCTACGTGGCGTCTACCCAGTTTACCGGAACCGGCACCCACAGTCTGGTGGTCACCGGGTTCAGCGGTTCCGGGGACACAACGCGCACGGCCAGCTACAGCATCGGCATTGCCAAGCAAGCGCAGCCCTGGGTGGTGGCCAGTGCGGACCAGCTCTTCTCGGCGTCCTCGGGTCCGGGAGCCGTCAATGAGGACCGGCACCTGCTGGTGGTCAACTCCGCCCTGATGAGCGCCGCGCCGGAAGGGGTCTATCGGCTCGGCGACGGCGTCCTTCGGTTCCAGCAGCCGATAAAAGTGAGTATGCTGTCGGCTGGCCGCCTCGACGCGGAGTCGGGCCTGCAGGCCATTTACATTCTGCGGCCCAGCGGGCGCTGGGAGGAGTTGCCCACGATGGACGCTGGCAGCCGGGTGGTCGCTTGGGCACAGGGTGCCGGATCTTTCCGCCTGGGACCGCGCACCATCGTAGTGCCCCAGCTTACCAGTCTGCAGAGCAACTATCCCAACCCCTTTAACCCCAGCACCCGCATCGTGATTGATCTCGGCCTCCGCGACGGGCCTGTTCAGCATGCCTCGGTTCACATCTACAACTTGCTGGGACAGCGGGTGGTATCGTTGTTCGACGACGCAGCTGACAGCGGGCGGTACGAGCTCATCTGGCGGGGCGTTGACGCCCGGGGAGCGGCGGTGGCCAGCGGGGTCTATTTTGTGCGGCTGGAGACCAGTTCAGGCTATCACATGACCCGGAAAATGTTGCTGGTGAGGTAGCGCCGTGCGACGGGTACACCGAACGCTGTGGAGTCTCATGGCAGGGCTGTCCCTGATCATGGGTGCCGCCTGCCGCGCCCTGGTCGAGCCGGAGGCGCCGGACTATGTGGAGTATGGCTGGGAGCTGTTTGCCGAGGGCGACCTGCTGGGCGCCTTGGGGCAGTTCAAAAATGGTGTCGGTACCGGTACCGCAAAGGTGGGGGGCGATCCCAACTATGCGGACGGCTGGAACGGGCAGGGCTGGGCTTATGCCCGCCTGGGGATTGGTGACACCAGCGTTACCCGCTTCACCACAGCCCTGAACAAGACCGCCACCACCATGGTGGCAACGGAGCTGCTCGCAGGCAGGTCGTTTGCATCCCTGGCGGAGGGTGACTTTGTGACATCGGTCTCGGATGCCAAGGCAGCCCGGGATTCTACGGCGAACTGGGTTTTTAGCCGCGATATCACTATCACTGACGACCATCTCACCCTTACCGTGGCGACCGCTTATTACGGGCAGGCGGAATACGATTCCTGCCTGACTTGGATCAGGAAATGGGACGATACCTTCAGCACTGACGTAACAACCCTCGCCGGTCGTTCAAGACTGGCGGAGCGTCTGGAATCGCGCAAGTCGGAAATATGATTGGTGAAGCGGCGGGGCTGATCGCCGTGGTTGAGCCTGGTCTGACTTATTCGATCACTCCCAATCGTCATCGCCCCATTCGTCGCCTTCATCTTCGCCCGCGGCTGTGCCGCCTGTTTCGCTTTCCTGGCTGTCCTCATAAGCCTGTACCGCCTCCTCCCAGCCATCCGTTCGGCTGATGGTATAGGACCAGTAGTAGATGCCCTCGGAAGGTTCCACGGGAGTGGTCAGGGCGGCAGTCTCCTGCCCCAACGGAGGAATAACGCCGGTGGCCATGCTCTGGGTGTCCAATGGGTGGCCCTCCGGACCATCGTAGAAGGTCACCGTTACCGTATGAGGTGCCAGGGGTTGGCCGGCATCGTGGTTGATAACGGTCACTTCCACCGTGTTGGCACGGTTGGCGAGAATGACATTATGGTTCAGGGGTTTGACGTCATATACTGGGCGCCGGCCCGGGATTGAGACGGGCAATTCCCGTTCCACAAAATCCACCGTTTTGGCCAGCTGGGTCACATATTCGCCGTAGATTCGGGGTGGATGAGTCAGCGTTCGCTCGTGCGATTCGGCCGGGCTGCAAGCCATAAACAGAACGGGCAGTGCGGAAAGTACAAAGGCGGGAGCTAATTTCATGGCACAGTTCCTGAGAGTGTTGGCGGTGGTCGAAATTTATTGGACACGACTGAAGGCAGCAAGCATTCGTTGGGCGGTCATTGCACGGCAGCAACTGTTCCGCCGCGATTACCCCGCCCCCAGTTCCGGGTTTGCCCCGGCGAGCATCTCCGGGAGTCAGCGCCTTTGAGCGCGCGTTCTAAACAGTACCCTCACGGCGGCTTATTAGGGTAAGTTATGCCCGCCAAAAATTAGATTATCAGGAGCAGGACACACCATGGCAGTTAAAGAGGTCACGCCCGATACCTCAACCCGGAATGGGGACGCCCATCCGGATTACAAGATCGCCGACATTGGTCTGGCGGGATTTGGACGCATAGAGATCGAGATTGCCGAGGTGGAAATGCCCGGTCTCATGGCCTTGCGGGAAAAGTACCGCGAGAGCAAACCGCTCCAGGGCGCCCGCATTGCCGGCTGCATTCACATGACGGTCCAGACGGCGGTGCTCATCGAGACGCTGCTGGAACTGGGCGCCGAGGTGCGCTGGTCTTCGTGTAACATCTACTCCACCCAGGACCATGCCGCCGCCGCCATCGCCGAGCGTGGCGTGCCTGTGTTTGCCTGGAAGGACGAGACCCAAGATGAGTACTGGTGGTGTGTGGACCAGACCCTGCAGTTCAGCGACGGTCAGGGTCCTAACCTGCTGCTGGATGACGGCGGTGACCTCACCAGGGTAATCCTCGAGGAGCGCAAGGAGCTCATCCCCGACATCAAGGGCGTGTCCGAAGAGACCACCACCGGTGTGCACCGTCTGTTGCAGCTGGACAGCGCCGGCGACTTGCCCTTCCCCGCCATCAACGTGAACGACTCCGTCACCAAGTCCAAGTTCGACAACAAGTACGGTTGCCGCGAGAGCCTCGCCGACGGCATCAAGCGGGCTACCGATGTCATGCTGGCCGGAAAGACTATCGTCATTGCCGGCTATGGCGACGTGGGGAAAGGCTGCGCCCAATCCATGAAGGGCTACGGCGCTCGGGTTGTCGTCGCCGAGATCGACCCCATCTGCGCCCTGCAGGCCGCCATGGAGGGGTATGAAGTGACCACCGTGGATGACGTTGTTGAACGGGGCGACGTGTTTGTTTCGGCCACCGGCAACAAGCATATTATCACGGGCGAGCACATGGCGCGGATGAAACACAATGCCATTGTCTGCAACATTGGCCACTTCGACGTGGAAATCGAAGTGAGCTACCTGGAAAACAACCCGGAGATCGTCGAGGAAAACATCAAGCCTCAGGTGGATAGATTTACCTTTCCTGACGGGCATGCCATTATTCTGCTCAGCCGTGGCAGGCTGGTGAACCTGGGCAATGCAACGGGCCATTCGTCCTTTGTGATGTCCACCTCCTTCACTAACCAGACCTTGGCCCAGATGGCGCTCTGGGAGGGTGGTATGGAGCGCAAGGTGCACGTGCTGCCCAAGCAACTTGATGAAGAGGTGGCCCGCCTGCATCTGGATAAGCTCGGCGCCAAGCTCACCCAGCTCACACCCGAACAGGCCGACTACCTGGGTGTGGATCTTCTGGGCCCCTTCAAGCCGGATACTTACCGCTACTAGCGCAGTCAGCGCTCAGCCAGCCTCGGCATTCAGCGAGAGCCCCGGAGAGCATCCGGGGCTTTGTGCCCTATGTCAAAGAGCGGATCGACGGGCCCATCAGGGGGTCACGTCTGCCACCGCCGTTGGCGGGGTTCGGCCGTTTTTGGGCCACGTTTGGGCCACGTTTGGGCCGTGCTTCCCGTCAGTGAGGGTGGCCCCGGGGAGGGGGGGAGGGGGTCACCGCTTCAGTGGAGACCGGTGGCCTCGGCCTGACCACACCGTTGTCAACGGGGCGATCGTGCCAGGCGCCTTCAGCCCGGCACCAAGGTACCCCCATCGGGGTAGGTCCGCAATAGCGGGGAGTGACGCGGGCTCATGGGCGAGATGGGCCTAGCCCGGTCGCCTGTTGGCCGCCGCCGTTGGCGGGGCAAGGCTGACTCCCCCGGCGAACGAACCCACCCCTGAATCCCCTCCCTTGAAAAGGAGGGGACTTCACGAAGTGAATGGGGTGGGTTCCCACGAGCTCCCGATAGCAATCCCCTTGAAGATTGTGGTACGGTGGCTTACATTGCCTGCGGCAATGGCTCGAGAGAGTCGTTTCGCAGAGTAACAGTGGAAGACTCGTCCGGAACAGGTGCTGATAGACTGCGAAAGGCCCAGTCATGTCAGTGATGCGGCGTTCAAGGTCGGTTGGCTATATTAACTCATAAGGAATGAACGAGGCTGTACGATGAATCCCAAACTGCAAGAGCTTCCTGTCGAAGAGAGGATCAAACTCGTCGAGGACCTGTGGGATAGCATTGCTTCTGACCAGCAAGCCCTGCCACTCACCGACGAACAGAGGGATGAACTCGACTGGCGTCTCGATGCCTACGAGGCCGATAAGAACCGTGCGCGTTCTGCCGCTCACCTTTGCCCATCCCTCGGATGATGACAAAACCCGGCCCGATGACCGAGTGGCGTTGAGCGGCCTGATGGGACTCGCTCCCGGCTCCACTGTTAAATTGACGCTACGCCATGCCGATAGTACTGAGGAGAAGGTGGATCTTCAACACACGCTGAACGAGTCACAGATTGAGTGGTTTCGCGCCGGATCAGCCTTGAATGTCATTTCCGCTGCAGGAGAAAAATGAGGTTAGCCGCACCGTCGTCTCGGCCACCGTTTCTGACCGCTGGGCCAGCGATCTGCCCCCCTCCCTCGTGTTGATTTCTGAACTGAATAGAGCGCCCTAAAGCAAGCACGAGATACCGATTGCGCCGCGACCCTTGGCCCTTGCAACGAGGGAGCTTCTAACGTATAATGCGCCAGATTTCCGTTTGGAACAGAATTTGGCCACCGGCGCCGGCTTTGCAAAACCTATGAGACACATCCAGCACGCACCGCGACTCGCCCTGTTTGTCATGCTGTCCAGCGCCAGCATCATGATCGTCTTTGCGCGGCAGGCAGCCAAGGAGATGGCCATACGGCGTTACCGGCGGCAGTTCCCACACGGGGTGCTGAGAGCGACCCCTGCGCCCCGGTGGCCACGGGGCTTGGAGGGTAGTATGACGCCCTTGGAGCGGAGCGCAACTTGAAGGGCATCATCCTGGCTGGCGGCTCCGGAACCCGGCTGTACCCCCTGTCAATGGCCGTATGCAAGCAGCTGCTGCCGGTGTACGACAAGCCCATGATCTACTACCCCCTTACGACCCTGTTGCTGGCAGGTATTCGAGACATACTGGTCATATCCACGCCACAGGATGTGCCCCGGTTCGAACAGCTGCTGGGAGATGGCTCACGTCTAGGGGTGAACCTGAAGTATACGGTACAACCGCAGCCCGGTGGTATCGCCCAGGCGTTCCTGCTGGGTGAAAGCTTCCTCGCCGGTGAGAGCGTCTGCCTGATTCTGGGTGACAACGTCTTCTACGGCACCGGCTATGTAGAGCAGCTGCGCCAGGCGGTCAAGACCGGCAAGGGTGCGACCATTTTTGCCTATCAGGTACGGGATCCCCAGCGCTACGGCATTGTTGCGTTCGATCCGCAGGGGCGTGCCCTAAGCATTGAGGAAAAGCCCCAACAGCCGAAGTCTAACTATGCGGTGCCGGGGCTATATTTTTACGATGAGCGCGTGGTGTCATTTGCCAAAGGACTCAAGCCATCTGCCCGCGGCGAGTTGGAAATAACGGACATTAATAGGCTTTACCTGGAATTGGGCGAGCTGCAGGTCCTGCGGTTTAGTCGGGGGATAGCCTGGCTCGACATGGGCACTCATGCAAGCCTCCTTGAAGGCGGCAATTTTATCGAAGCTATCGAGCTTCGTCAAGGCCTGAAAATTGGATGCATCGAGGAGGTAGCCTTCCATATGGGCTACATTGACGGAGCACAACTTGGGCAGATTGTGAAGGATACGCCGGCCAGCCAGTACCGTGACTACCTTCAGCAGGTTCTACACGATGGAGCTCCATCAATGGGAGCCGAGCAGTAGTCTGCAGGCCGCTCTGCCCCCTACTGCCATGTGAAGTCGCAGCACGTTCGCAGGGCCGGACTCGCCCCAAGTTCCGGCGCTATTACAAAGCTAACTCAAGCAGATTCTCGCTGGAATTCCAGCTGGGAGTTATAGCGATTTTCGAGTCGGGAGCTAGGCCGTAGTGCTCGATCAGCAGTTTGGCATTTACGCGATAGATAGACTTGTTCTTTCCAACGGACCGCAATTCAAAAGCCGATTTGGTTTGGTACTTTTTGGGCTGCAGGCCTATTTTCTTTTGAACGGTGTCATAATAAAGTTCGATATGAGTTGCCCCCTTTAAGTACTGTTCGTAGGCCGACGAATTGAGAGATATTTGGCCGCCTTTCAATACTTTTGCCTGGGGCGGTATTCCAAGGTTAGGGCGCTTTTTTTCAGGAATGAATTTTTCGAATGACATGATGAGATTACCCCAGTTTAGTGTTCATTACAGCGGCGAAATATTAGTACAAAATATTTGCAAAGGCAAACGCAGTCGGGCAATCAACTCAATTTAAATGATGGGAACAAGGACGCTGCAAACCGTCCGTTAATGTCGACCCCTCGGCGGGCAATCAGGTTCACCTGTTAGGCGGGGAATCGTGCCCGGGATCGCAAGCAATGAACCGGTGATAAAGGTAATATTTACAGTTTTCGGATCAGTATTGACATTCAAGTTCCTAATCGTCCCCGACATTCTGAATGGAGCTGTGCTCGACATAACGCAAAATGGAGTGGTTCCTGACATGTTCGGCCCAATTCTTGCGATGATCACTGCCATCGTCACTGTTCAACCAATCGCGAAAGTTGTCCGCGTCCTTTTGGCTCTTCCAAAAAGCTTCCAGCACAAACTTTGGGCGTTTCAGGGACTTGGGCTTTTTCTCGTAAGGATTATTGACACCATCAATAAATAGCCACGTCTTGCGGTCGATACAGCCGAATTCCTCTGCCTTTTCATAAAGGTTGGCGGACAACCAGTTTAGAAAAGCTTCATCGTTACCGCTGCTCCGCAAATCGAAAATGTGCACGAGGCGTAACATACCACTATCTCCTTATACCTGCCGTGGCTGGTGGCCCTACTTGATGGCGCGGGTCCAGGTAGCACGGTACCCTAACTAGATAGCCCACAGTGTGTATCCCGTTGCCAATGTTCCCAACGCCGCGCCGCCGTAGCAAAGGATGGCGATGAGCAGATTCAGGTGCTTGAGTTGCAGACCGTCGTAGAGCGTGAAACGGAAGCGGTGGGCCCAGTGAAAAAGCGACAGCGATATCAGCGCAAACAGATAGAGCCGAGTCGGCGGTAGCGCAATCAAGGTAGCCAGCCGCTCATAGGCTGGGGCCGGAATCAGGCCCAGGGGAATGGCCAGGCCACTGAGCAGTAAATGAATGGGCATCAGTAGCGCCGCCAAGGTGCCGCCCGCCCCGAAAAGCGACCACCAGAACGGCTCCATGAAGCGTTTCCTTGCGGCTGATTTATTCATGGGCGGCGTGGGCTGTTTACCCTGCCAATAGAATCCAGGCCACAAAGATCGAGGCCCCACCCAACGCCAGAAAGTTTCCGGCAACGATGGCGGCATCACTCACCCGGCGGCCCCCCAACCTGATCACCAGTGCCCTGGGAGCAAGCCTCAGCCAGGTGACGGTGTGATAGGCCACAAACAGGAATGCGACGGCGTTTAGAATCAGTGCAGTGGGCGTTTCCAACCAGACGGAGAACTGGGCATAGGCCTGCTCACCCAGCCCTACGGCCCGGACCTGGATCAGCATCACAAGGGCGTAATAGGCCACAAACACGCTGGTCAATTCCCTGAGTATGAACCGGGCGTGGACCCAGCGCCGAACCCACCAGAAAATGGGCATCCGCACCCGATACCATTTGGGGTGGAAGCGGGTGTAGGAAGGCAAACCAGTTGTGGTCATACTTGCGGCCCCTCAATCCCGGGAGCCCTGCGGCCTGCTCCAGGGCATCAGCAAGGCTTTGAACCAGTCCATGGTCGCAGCCACTTTGTAGCGCTGTATGGCGGCGGCAGGATCCACGTGCTCGGGACAAACCACCGAGCACTCCCCCACCAGTGTGCACTGCCAGATACCCTCCTCCGTGGAAAGCACCTCGTCGCGCTGGGCACGGCCTTCGTCGCGGCTGTCGAGATTATAGCGCTGGGCCAGTGCGATGGCGGCCGGCCCGATGAATTGAGGCTCCAGGCCGTAGACCGGGCACGCGGAGTAGCAGAGCAGACAGTTGATGCACATGCTGTACTGCTTGTAGGCCGCCAGCTGCACCGGGGTCTGGCGGTATTCGCCATCTGCAACGGGCTGCTCCCGGTCCCGGATGATCCACGGCTGGGCGAGTTTGAGCTTCTCCATGAAGTCGCCCATGGCGGTGACCAGGTCGCGGATCACCGGAAAATTTTCCAGCGGAGCGATCCTGATAGGATCCGGCAACGATGCTTCCAGAAATGTAGCGCACGTAAGGGTCGGCACACCGTTAACCATCATCCCACAACTCCCGCACACCCCCATCCGACACGACCAGCGGTACGTCAGAGTGCCGTCCACGTTGTCCTTGATGTGGTTGAGCGCGTCTAGAATGACCCAGTCTTTCCGGTAGGGTACATGGTAGGATTGGTAGACCGGCTCGGCATGCTCCTCCGGATTGTAGCGGAGAACTTCCAGGGTGAGGGTTTCAGACATGGGGCTGGTTAGGTCTGCATGGCAAGGCGGTGGTCAGGCTTATGCTCCCCCTAAAGGTAAGCTTCGGCCGGTGCATCTGAAAGGGGGTGGGGCGCTGGTGACCTCGGGTTCGTCCTTGGTTGGACCGGCTCGGGTCACCGGCCGTAGACCCGCTCTCCCGGCGGCCAGCGGGTAATGGTGACGGGCAGGTATTCGATGCGTGGCGGGCCGTCCTCCAAGCGGTAGGCCAAACTGTGGGCCAGGAAGCGCTCGTCATCGCGTCGGGGGTGGTCCGACCGCTGATGCGAACCCCGGGACTCTGTCCGCTGCAGGGCAGATTGGGCGATGGCCTCGGCCACATCCATCAGGTAGCCCAGTTCCAGGGCCGCCAGCAGCTCTGTGTTGAATGTAAGACTGTGGTCGTCGAGGCCCACGGAGCCCAGCCGTTCCC
This sequence comes from Candidatus Neomarinimicrobiota bacterium, assembly GCA_022560655.1. Taxonomy (NCBI): domain Bacteria; kingdom Pseudomonadati; phylum Fidelibacterota; species Fidelibacterota bacterium. Next base: position 6,518 of record JADFSS010000046.1, on the reverse strand, counting down.
GGAGCTCGCCCAACGCCTCAACTGATGCTTTCAGGTCGGTCTCATTGCGGTAAATACCGACACTGGCCTCCATGACGGCATGCATTTCGTCCCGCAGACCGGCGACGCGCTCCTGGCCGCCGTTGCTGCGCAGATATTGCCTATCGATACGCCGGGCTTCGTCGTCAGCCAGGGCCGTCAGGCCGGGGCTGACCGGGCGCTGCTCCAAGGCAAAGCGGGCGGCCGATTTCCCGGCCCGGGCTCCGAAGACCAGCAGCTCGGTGAGCGAATTTGAGCCCAGCCGGTTCGCGCCGTTGATGCTCACACAGGCAGCCTCTCCCGCGGCGTACAGCCCGTCCAGCGGGGTGGCGCCATGCAAATCGGTATGAACGCCGCCCATCATGTAGTGAACGACGGGTCGCACGGGAATCAGCTCTTTCACCGGGTCGATATTCACGTACTTCATGCAGAGTTCCCGCACAAAGGGGAGTTTGGCGTCAATGACCTTTTTGCCCAAATGCCGGATATCGAGGTGCACGTAGTGCCCGTACGGCCCCTCCAATGTGCGGCCTTTTTCCTGCTCGGCGACGAAGGCTTGCGACAGCCTGTCCCGGGGGCCCAGCTCCATGGAGCGCAGCACCGGCTTGGGTTCGGGCTTGCCCAGGTCATAGTCCTGCAAGTAGCGGTAACCGTCCTTGTTGAGCAGCCAGCCCCCTTCCGCCCGGGTCGCCTCCGTGATAAGAATACCGGTGAAGGGCAGCCCGGTGGGGTGGATCTGCACGAACTCCATATCCTTCAGGGGCACGCCCGCGCGATAGGCCAGGGCCATTCCATCGCCGGTTTTGATGGCGGCGTTGGTGGTGAAGGGAAAGACCCGCCCAGAGCCGCCCGTGCACAGGATCACGGCCCGGGCGGCGATGGGCTGGATTCTGCCGGTGGCCAGCTCGATGGCCACCACACCCTGGCAACGGCCCTCATCCACCAGCAGCTGGGTGACAAACCACTCGTCGTAGCGCTGGATGGGGTCATACTTCATGCTCGTCTGAAACAGCGTATGCAGCATGTGGAAGCCCGTCTTGTCCGCCGCGAACCAGGTGCGCTTGACCTTCATCCCGCCAAATGCGCGCACGGCGATGGAGCCGTCCTCCTCCCGGCTCCAGGGGCAGCCCCAGTGCTCCAGCTGCAGCAGTTCTTCGGGCGCCTCCTGCACAAACGCCTCGATGGCGTCCTGATCACAGAGCCAGTCGCCGCCGGAAATGGTGTCGTAGGCGTGGTCGTCCAGACTGTCACCGGGCTTGATGACCGCCGCCGCTCCGCCCTCCGCCGAGACCGTGTGGCTCCGCATGGGGTAGACCTTGGAGACCACTGCCACGCTCAGGCTGGGATCGGTTTCGGCTACGGCAATGGCCGCGCGGAGACCCGCACCACCGCCGCCAACAATGAGTATATCGTGTATCGGGAAATCCATGCTCCGGTGCTGCCCCCTGGGTGGTGCCATCACATTGACGGGCGCACGAACCGCAAACCGATCAACGGGCAATGGCCCTGGACCGTCGATTTTACGGCCCCGGCGATGACGGGCCAAGCAGAACTGCGGGATTCCCACCGTTGCCGTGATGCTGATTTTTCAGGGTTGGCGGGTGCGGCTCCTGGCCGGATGGCTGCTGAGCATCGTGGTGAGCGTGCTTGGCATGGCGGCCTCTGTCTGGTTTGATGTACCCACCGGCGCCGCAATCGTGACGGCCTTTGGCGCAGCCTTGATCGTTATTGCTACGCTCAATGGGCTGCTGCTGCGAACCCGTCCGGCGTGATCCCGGTCTGGCTGGCCGTTGTTGGCCTGCTCCGCGGCGTCAGGCGCGGTAGTTGGTTGTGGCCGCCGGTTTCGTCAGGACAAGGCTGCCGCCGTCAGGGCGGCGATATGGTCCGGCGTGGTTCCGCAGCAGCCGCCGATGACGGTGGCGCCCAACTCATGCCAGCGGCGGCAGACGGCCAGATAGGCCTCGGGAGGAAATTCGTCGGTGAACTGCCACTCCGGTGGATTGAACTTGCCCACATGGGCGTAGACCCCCAGCGGGCCGTCCCACAGGGGCGCTAGATTTTCGAGACCCGCCGTTATGTGCTCCGGCGGCGCGCAGTTCAGCAACAGCACATCGGGGGGGTTTGAAGCGAGCGCCTCCACCACCTGGTTCATGCTCTCGCCACCCAGCAACTTGCCGTCGCCATAGGGGACCAAGGCCACCCACGCCGGCAACCCGATTTCCCCCGCTGCCTGCAAGGCCACTTTGGCCTCCGCCGTGGAGTTGAAGGTCTCAAACAGGAGCATATCTGCGCCGGCCGACTTGTAGTCGCTGAGCTCCTCGAGATACTCAGCGTGCATCTGCTCGGGGTCAGGGGTCCGGTCCGGGCGAAAGCACCACTCCAGAGTCGTGATGGACGCCGCAATGGCCACGTCCTTGCGCCCGGCCATCTCGCGCGCCTCTGCGGCCAGGGTCACCGCATCGCTGACCAGGGCTGCGACGCGGTCTACCAGTCCGGGGGCGCCCGTGGACAGCATGTGTTGCTCGTTGGCAAAATGGTTGCGGAAACTGCGCCTGCTCAGCTGAAAGGTGTTGGTGGTGATCACGTCAGCACCGGCCGCGATGTAATCCCGGTGGATCTCCAGGTTGAGCTGCGGCTCGCTTTCGAGCTGGTGGCTGGCCCAGGTATAGCCCCGCCGGAGGATTTCGGTCCCGATGCCGCCATCGAGATAGACCGTCTCCTTGCCGTCCAGCCGCCGCTTCAGGTCGGGGTAGTGCATGGGCTAGGCCAAAACCTCTTTCAGGGCTGCGATATGCTCGGGTGTCGTGCCGCTGGAGCCCCCCAGAATGGCCGCCCCCGCTTGCCGCCACTGGCGCGCCGCCTCAGCGTAGCGCCGGGGAGAAGTCTCTTCGGTGCCGATAAATCGGGGGTAAAAGTCGGGCTTCCAACTGGGGGGATCATACTTCCCGATCATGGCCTGCGCGCCGGCTGGCCCGCCGTTCAGGATCGCCGGAAGCGTCTCGGTGACCCGCTCCACGGGCGCCATTGACAGCAGGACGGCGGCGGCCCCCTGGCTTCTGGCAGCTTGCCCCGCCTCCCGCAACGATTCTCCGCTCAGCAGCCTGCCGCCCCGGTCGGGTATGAGGCTTACCCAAACAGGCAGTCCGGTTTGCACTCCCGCCCCCACGGCCGCCATCAGTTCGGTGGCGTTGTTCATCGCCTCGAAGAATATGATATCCACGCCGAACCCAGCGAGAACTTGTGCCCATTCACCGTGCTGGGCACTGCAGGCGTCACCATCGGGGGCCAGGTCGGGACGGAACGGGTGCTGAAGCGAAGAGATGGAGCCGGCCAGGGCCACGGACTCCCTCTTCCCTGCGCTCCGCATGGCTCGCCGTGCCAGGTCGACGGCCTGCCCGCAGAGCTCCTGGGCCCGGTCCTCCAGCCCAGCCGCTCCGATTTCCGCCATATGCTCCCGGTCACGAAAAAAGTTGACGAAATTTCTGCGGGTGAGATTGAAGGTGTGCGACGTGATAACATCGGCACCGGCGGCGAGATAGTCTCGGTGGATTTCCTCGATGACCCCTGGCGCGTCTTCGATGCCGTGCTGCCGCCAACGCACGCCGCGCCGGAGCACTTCAGACCCCATGCCGCCGTCCAGAATGACGACAGCTCCATCAATCAGTCTTGTATATACGTTGCCGTAGCTCACCTTGATATTCTGCGGACTGACCCCATCCGGACGGCTAGATTACTCCCCCACAAGGGGGAATTCAACCAATAATTGCGACGCGCTGGGCTTAAACTTGGGTATGGACCTGTCGCAATTTCCGGTCAAACCTTGAATCATGCTACCTGCCCGCCGAACGCGTGACCGCCGCCTGCGGTTGGCTGCAACCTTCCTACTCTGTATCGCGGGGTGCCAGCGGCCAACTCAACCGGTCATCGCGCTGACCACAGATTTCGGAGCAAGTGACTTCTATGTGGGTGCACTGCAGGGGGCCATCCTGTCGGTGAACCCCGCCGCCAGGCTGGTGACCATCAGCCACCAGGTGCCCAAATATGATATCTCCCAGGCCGCCTATACGCTCTGGCAGGCCAGCGAGGCCTTTCCGCCCCGGACCGTTTTTCTGACGGTCGTGGACCCCGGTGTCGGGACGCCCCGGCGGCCCGTGGCCGTACGTCTGAACAACGGGCACCTCCACGTGGCACCGGACAACGGGGTTCTTTCGGAAGTGATTGCGGCCTTCGGTCTGGCCGAGGCGCGGCTGATCAGCAATGAGGCGCTCATGCGCGGGGGTGCGGCTGCCGGCAGCAGGACCTTCCATGGGCGGGAGATCTTCGGACCGGTAGCGGGGCATCTGGCGGCGGGCGTGGCACTGGCGGAAGTGGGCCCCACCATTGACGACCTCCGGCTCACGCAACCGGCCTACGGCCACTGGGAGGGCGACGTGCTGGTGGGGCGCATACGCACGGTGGATGGGTACGGCAATGCCATCACGAATATCCTGGCCGATACCCTGACGGCTACCGGTTGGCCCCGGCGCGGAGATTATCGCCTCCTACTGGCGGGACGGGAACTGCGGATGCCCCTGGCGGGCACCTATGCTGACGTGGCACTGGGCGAGGCGTTGATGGTGTTTGGCAGCAGCGGCTACCTGGAAATGGCCCTTAATCAGGGCGATTTTGCCGCCGCCAATGGTGTCAAGCCTGGCGACCGGCTGGAGATTTCGCCACTGCGCTAGTGGCCCCGCCATGCCTCCGATATCCGATTCCGCATCCGGCTCTAGGTGTGATTCGTATCGGCTGATTGTGGGAGTTTGGAGAAGAGGCCACAAGTCGATGTTCTCCGTGGAACCGGGATCATCCCGATGGAAGAACAGGCGTGGCCTCAGGGGGGATTGAACCCCGGGCCAACGGATAAAGAGTCCTGAGTGTGAGGATGAGGAGTCTCAAAACTTCGCACAAACTGAGCAGTATTTGTGGGCGGTGGCTGAGAAGTAGCGGCTACAGGCTGTATTTTGGCAGGGAAAGCACCATCTACTTGAAAAGTTCGTGAAAGTTGCCCGGCAGCGAATTATTGAGAAGCTTGCGAATTGAGGGGCCGAAGAAGTTATTGAGGAGATTATTCGGATACAGCAGGATACTTAGGAGAAGACCTAAGCCATCCTGCGTTTACTAAAAATCTTGTAATAATTAGGGTTCATTCAGAAATCAAGGTTCACCTTCCGTACAAAAGCGTTATACCCGATGTCCGCAGCGATGCATTAGTGGACTTCCATATTAGGGTTGATGCCCTATTAGATTATGTTGGAGAGTTATTGGTAATCTTAGACAAATCATTTAATGCGAGACATCCATCCGGTGTGAGTTCACCCGAACTGCCTGCCAAATTTCGAAAAACACCGAAAGCTCCTACGATTGAATTTGATAAGAGAGAGTGGGATAAACTCCGAGGAGACATACCTTCAAGGCTATATGAATCTTCCATTGTTCAACTAGCAAGTCATTTTGAAATATTTATCTCTGAACTTGTCAGTGAGGTGTATTTCGCGAATACCTCCTTACTGGCTATTGATGAGCTTCAACTAACCACGCGGCAAATACTTGAGATAGGAAGCATAGAGAAAATTAGACAGTATTTGATCGAGAAAGCTACACGAAATTTAATCAGCAGATCGTATCCGGCGCTTGTCGAGGCCTTCCAACACACCTTTCATGTTGGATTGCATCAGAGCCATGCTCCACTACCTCAAGTTGAGATTCATCACTTTATCGAGATTAGAAATCTGATCGTGCATAATGACGGTCATGTTTAACCAGGTTACATCGAACGTATGGCCATATATGACCCTCCATATCATGGAATGCTAACTGGAGATTATGGCAGACCCGATATCGATTTTGTATGGCTATTCGATTTTGCTGTTAGGCTATTTAGTTTCTGTGCTTTCATTGATGCAGAGATAAGCAATAAGTGGATAACAACTGCGTCTCCAGACTGGAAGTGATTGAAGTTTCGGTAAATACTTGAACCGAGGGAGACTTCGTGATTTACACTTTTTCAGCTGTGTAATCTCCAGCTTATCAATATCATGTTTTTTCTCTCTTGTACTGAAGGCCTCCTCCCCACGGTCCAATATCCGAATATATTTATCTCTCAGCTCAAGCAGGTGTGGTTTTGGGTAGCAACTGGCTCTAATAATCAACCGGATACCATTCTCGTCTTTGATACCACAAAGGGTATTCCAGAACAAGATGGGTCAGGTGTGAACCACGGAGATGAGCGATAAGCGAACCTCTGCAAGCGTCGAAACGTAATCCCGATGGCGTCAAAATCGGGGGCTCTATTCTCTCCCGAGAGGAGTTCAAGCGATACCTGGTTACGGCTTGAGCGGCGTCCGGCGTACAGGAGGCATGAACGTGGTTTGGGCTTTCGTGTGGAACGTGGGAACCTGCTGTGTGATGCCAAGGGAAAACCCTATAAGTGGTGGCCCCACGAAGGGGGAAAGTACCGATGC
>JADFSS010000045.1 GCA_022560655.1 Candidatus Neomarinimicrobiota bacterium | reverse complement strand
AATAAAAAGAATTAACACAACATCTTCGCACGTCCATGTTTACGACCTTATTAGGAGCTGGATTATCCGGCGCGGCAAGGATTCTGCTTCCGCCCCGTAATCAAGAACCATCTCACTAACTGCCCGGGGTCCTAATGCCCACCGCCTAGTAAGGGCGACTCCCCGTCATAACATGGAGTAGATCCTTCAATTAACCTGCAATTGCAGCGCAATCCTTCCCATTCCACCCGCGAAATCGCGCTCAGCATCACTCAACCTTATCAGATTTACTCAGATTGCATGTCTGGCATAGCAGTTCCAGATTATTTTCGGTGGAAGACCCGCCCTTAGAGAGAGGTATGATATGATCATAGTGCAGTTCATTCTCGCTTCCACATTTTACGCATCTTCCCTTATCCCTCTTCCAAATTATTTTTCTTAGATCAGTCGGAATACTGTGCCGAACATGACCTTCATAATATTTATCAGGATTTCTCCCTTGCCAAGTGGCTTGACAGCTGGGAGAGCAGAAGTAGTAAGTATCCCTCTTGAATTTGTGGGAAAGAACTCTCTGTGACCAGGGATGATGGTTATTGCACTGAGCACAAAAGTAGTTCTCGGATCTCCAATCTTTTAGGCACTGTTGTCGCCCAAATACAAGGTTATTATCAAAGCTATAATCTTTGCCGAGTTCAAGATTCCAATACAGATATTTTCCGGGATGCCGCTCACCACAGTAGTCACATTTTCGCCGCGGGGTAAATAATTGCATGGCAATCCATATGACAATCCCGAGGAATAGGGCACCTACTATGAAATCAAGCATAAGTATGATCCTGCTAATTCCGTCGCATCTGAGCGCCTTTCTGTTTCACTGCTTCTACTCTATGCCGGCTCACATTCGATCTGCGGATACATCTCATTGCGGTCATCGTTGGGAAAGTTAGCGATGACAACCTTACTACTATTCGCCAAAGCCTGAAAGTAATGGTTTCCTGGCGGCAGGCCCCGCACATCGCCAATAGGGGAATCCATAAGATTGCGCCCTAAATCATGCTTCAGGTCGATCGCGCTTCTATCCACTAGCAGCGGAACCATCTTAAGGTTTGTCATCATCCCCCCCCTCCCATATCCGAATCTCTTGAAATTTGCTCCCCAGGCTGTCCCCTGAGCGCGTTTCTCCCCTGTAGGCACACCCCAGTGCTCCCCTCCGCCGCGGCGGCTAGGTGCCAGGAGCTCGATGCGGGCCAGTTCTGCCCTCCCATCAGCCGGGGTTCCTACTAACTTCCCCCATGCCGGGGTGGCTTGATCTAGGGAACATATTCATCGGGGCGACTGCTCTATTCACTGGGCTCACGGTAATGTTTCTTGCGAAGAATTAGTTGAGCGGCAAGCCATCGCTGGGAGTGTATCAAGCATCATTGAAAGAGATTAGTTTGAGGATTACTTCGAGGGACAATCGCACCATGTACTGGCCACAAGTTCTCAGAAGAGAAAACATGAGATGGCGACCGTTGGAATCAAGGATTGCCATTCAGGGTGATGATTCGTCTTCCTCAGATTTTCTCACGTTGGTTAGAGCGAACAACACACCAGACATATCCATTATTCCAGATGGCGGCTTTTTTGACGGTAGGTACAGGATCAGGGTCAAATTCGACCGAGGATCAGCCATCCAAAAATTCCGAGTTAAAAACTCTATGTTTATCCTGCCAGGCGGTTTGAATACGGAGGTAGAGTAGTTGAGTCGCATGCTCGGGATGGTGTTCTCCGGCGATCGTACTCCTCAATCTCAATCGCCATATCTCTGTCAGCCCCGGCCGAGATCCGGCGAAGTCTATGTATCAGGAGGTAGACGAAAGCGACACCGATTGTGACCATGAAAGTCATTGGACTCATCGGTGGCCTGAGCTGGGAGTCCTCCGCGGAATACTACCGACTCATCAACCAGGAGGTGCACAGCCGCCTGGGGGGCAGCCACTCAGCTAAACTCCTCATGCTGAGTGTCGATTTCCACGAGTTGGAGCTCCTCCAGAACCAGGACCGCTGGGAGGACGCGGCGGCCATCATGGTGGCTGCGGCCCAACAGTTGGAACGGGGTGGCGCCCAGTGCGTCGCCATAGGTTCCAACACCATGCACCGGGCGGTTTCGCAGGTGGAAGCCGTCGTTCCCCTGCCCCTCCTGCACATTGCCGATGCCACGGCGGAGGTGGTGGGCAGGGCCGGCCTCAAACGCGTCGGCCTTCTGGGCACCCGCTACACCATGGAACACGAGTATTACCGTGGCAGGCTGACCTCTCAAGCCGGTTTGGAAGTGCTGATTCCCCCAGCGCAGGACAGAGCGACGCTGCACCGCATCATCTATGAGGAACTGATCCACGGCCGCCTGCTGGACGAATCCCGGCAGGCCTATCTGGCTATCATGGAGCGGTTGGCAAGCCAGGGCGCCGAAGGGATCATCCTGGGGTGCACGGAGATTTCCATGCTGGTGCAGCCGGGGGATGGCGCGGTGCCGCTGTTCGACACCACCGCAATCCACGCCCGGGCACTGGTTGATTGGGCGCTGGCAGCTTGAGCACCCTGCCTTACGAGGCCTTCGCCCGCGAAGTGCGCGCTTGCCGCCTCTGCCAGGGGCGCTATTTCGATCACGAACCACGCCCTGTCTTCCAGGTTGATCCCGCCGCCAGACTCCTCCTGGTGGGCCAGGCCCCGGGTCGCCGGGTGCACGCATCGGGCCAACCCTTCACTGATGTGAGCGGCGACAACCTGCGGCAGTGGCTGGGGGTCTCCCGGGAGCAGTTCTACAACCCCAGCTTCCTGGCCATCCTGCCCACGGCCCTGTGCTACCCCGGCACCGATCCGGGCAAGGGGGACCGGCCACCGCCACCCATCTGCGCACCCACCTGGCACCCGCGCTTTCAGCACTACCTGCACCCCGAGTTGACCCTGCTGGTGGGGCGCTATGCCCAGGCCTACTACCTCCGGACGCGGGAAAGTGTGTCGGCGGTGGTGGCCCGCTGGCGCGAGCTCCTGAAGCAGGGCTACTTCCCGCTGCCCCACCCCTCCCCGCGCAACCGGAAGTGGCTCCAGGACCGGCCCTGGTTTTTCAGCGAATGCCTGCCGGCCCTGCGGGAGACTGTAGCTGCATATCTGCCGGCGGATTAGTATTCCAGGCCGGGTAGAAATCCACTTGTGGGGACAGAAATAGACCCATTAATTATACCTTTTTGTCAGTTGTCAGACGGCCCCGGCCCGGGCTTCGGGCCCTGGCAATCGTACAGCAGCCAGGCGTCCAGCTGTCGTTCCCCCGGAAATTTTTGAAATGGACGCAGCGGTTGGCTCGTGATCCTGGTCACCGGTTATTCCTGCGCCTGTTTTTTTTGTCAGGTCTTGGACAGTCCTCGGGAGAGAATTAACCTAATATGTAAATGTAAATACGGCCGCTATGGTGCCCTAGGGCGACTTATTCATAGTTAGAAGGCTGAGATGAATTGGGGCGCAGTCGGCTATAAAGAGCAAATTGTTTCAGGAATACAGGAGGTCTACAATATGAATACGATAAAACCCAAGACATCTAGTATCTCAAACCACATGATTGTCTCTGCAGGGCTGGTGTTTCTTATGGCAATCAGCGGGGAGGTTATGGCACAGAAGCCGATGGGCACGCCGGCGCCGGGCCTGCACGCTTATACCATGGGCCATGCCATGCGCGCCAATCCCCCCGATTTACTGGGTGGACCACTAACCGTTACGGTATCCCAGGAAAATGGCAGTACGCGATTAGTCCTTCCCGGGCCGCGGTTCCTGGATCCTTCTGTCTTCGGGACCCCGGATAACCCGGTCGGGTTTGATCCGGCGCCCTTTCCGCTGCTGGGAGTTGCACAAGATCTGCGTAAGAGTCTCGATGGGAAATATACTTTTGTGGATCATGCCACCCCGTTCAGTGACTGGCGCGAGGTCGGAGTGGGCAGTGTCAACATGACGGTTGTCGATGCCACCGCTATCGATGGTGACCGAACAAAAGATAAAATTGACTTCGAGGCGACATTCGAGTTACCCGATGGCAATAAGTACCGGGTCACAAGCAATAAGCCACTGGCACACGGCATGGCATTCCCATTCTTTGGCGGCGTCGTGACCAACCACTTAATACATGGAGTTACCGGTATCGGGACCCGCTTGATGCCCACGGAATTCACTTATGTGGCCTTCTGGGGTCTTGGCAATATCTACAGGAATGGAGAGCTGATCAACGAGAATCACATGATCCATGTGATGGTGACGGAGATTGTCCGCGGCGAAGGCTGGAAATTACAGTTTGACGGTGGCATAGGTGACCCGCCCCAAGGAATAACAATGCACCTGATGATCCCGAAATACAAGCCCGTTCCAGGCAAGGGCTTGGTGGAATCGCCGCTGAAAACGATGTTCATGCCCTTCCCATATGTCAAAAAGCACCTCGAAGCGGATACGAAAGCGGCCAAGAAGCTGCCTCGGCGTGAACGCAAGGCACGCCTGGCCGTGCTCAAGGAAATTAAAGCGATGATGGGTCGCACCAAAGAGCACGTAATCCATGCCACCATGGATTTAAAGGAGGGGGATGAAGGCAAGATGTACGGTATGCCGTTCATACATATTATGTTCGGCAATATTGAGATGGAAGCGAGCCGATAAGCATGGAGAGTTCCTTTCCCGGCGGGTAGTCCGGGAGAGGGGTAACAGACCAAAAGCCATTTTTTCGGGCCTGGCTTGATACCTGGTGAACTTTTTCCGGGGGAATCCCGTATTCAGGGCTCATTAGTCACCGGCCATTTTTGAGTCACCTTTCAGCTCGCTGGAGACGGGAACTCCCGGACCTTGCCCGGGACCGATATGTTCTTAATTAGTCGACTTTTATACTTCTTGCCCGCTGTTGGGGTTCTTTTACTCCCGGTATTCTTCGGGCTTCGGGCTTCGGCCCAGGATTTGGCAGCAGGCCAGATCATCAAACTGCGCAGTATCGAGTTCAACCCGGACCGGCTCCTGGTGCAAGCCGGCGATACGCTGACGTTCATCAACCAAGATCCGTTCAAGCACGACGTCTACATTGTCCGCACGGCCAACCCCAACGTGGTGGTATATCCGGCCACCACACTCCTGCCGGGCGATTCGATTGTGATACCTTTCCAGGAACAAGGCCTGTTCACGGTTTACTGCACCATTCACGGCGGGATGAAGGGTAAAATCTCCACGACTGGCTCCTTTGAGTTAACGGAAGAAGAGAAGCGGTTAGTAGCGTCCGTCAAGGTGCTGCCCCCCATCGTGAAAATCGGTGAGACGCTGTTCTGGGACAGAGCCCAGTGCTATCAATGCCACCGCATGGGCGAGCGCGGCGAGGGGCTGCGCGGCCCCGATCTGAGCGATATCGGATTTCGGGCCCGCATCCAGGCTCAGAAGCTAGGCCTGGGCGCGGCGACAGAATACTTGGTCCAGTCGCTCATGGAGCCAGAGGCCTACCTCGTGGAAGGCTACACCAATGCTATGGCGACTGTATACCAGCCCCCCATCGATCTGGATGCGAAAGAGCTCACCGCCGTGATTGCCTATCTCCAGAGTCAGGGCGGAGAGGTCGATACCTGGGCGATTAACCTCAACAATGAGAAACTGGCGACCTTGCCGGCCATGAATCCTTTTCGGCGCGGTGATGCCGAGCGTGGGAAAGCGGCGTTCCAAGAGGTCGGGTGCAACAGCTGCCATACCGTGGGTGCCCAGAAAGCCGTTTCCGTTGGCCCGGATCTGACCCAAATCGGGGCCTACCACAACTGGACCTGGCTAGCCGAGTCGCTAGTGGATCCGAATGCAGAAATCGGCAAAGAGTGGCACTACGCCACCGTCTATCTTGTGCCTGATGAGGATGATGTGTTTGCCTTGGAAGAGACGGTTGAGGGTTTCCTGCGGAAAAACACCGACGCGGAGGTCGAAATCCTGGTGGCGCCAGAGCGCCTCGAACGTCTGCCCAAGGAGCGGGTCACCCGGGTCGAAGTCAGCGAACTTTCCAAAATGCCAACCAATTACGTCGAAATCCTCTCCTTTCAGCAGATGGCGGACTTGATCACTTATCTACAGACCCTGAAAGGGAGTGCCCCCTAAGAAGGCCGAATCCAGGCCAGAACTTTTGAAATTGGGGCAGCGTTGGCGGAATGGCCCATCCCCTGAGCCGCGCCCCGCCTTACGTCCGCAGGTGTTGCGCACATGAACTGCCCGGGGGTGACTCACCGGCCGCAGGGCCAACTTCCGGTCCGAAAGCGATTTCTTTCCGCTGCTCGCCTTGGTAACTTTTCCTGTCAATTTCAGGCTTTAAATATCGGGAGGCCAAGACGATGGCTAAGTTGAACCTGTTTCGCGCCGCGATCCTCAGTGTTGCCCTTGTAGGGGCCGCTTCCTGCTACATGGCGCCCAGTGCTGGCGACGAGGAGATGACCATGCCCGCCGCGGAGGAACCCGCCGCAGAAGAGCCCGCCGCAGTGGAACCCGCTGCAGAGGAGCCCGCCGCAGAGGAGCCCGCCGCAGAGGAAGGTATCATGTTGGAGGATAGCATGGAGTCCGGGCATGACATGGACGAGATGGACGCTGATGACGACATGGAAACCGAGGAGGAATAAAATACTAGCTTGATCCCTGGATTCAATTCAGGGACATTGAACGCCCCCAGCTGGCCTCTCTCCGCACGGACCGGGTCCATCGACGCCAAACATCAAGGCCGTACTGCGCATATGCAGACGGTGCGGCATCCAATAGTGTCAACGTTGACACGCATCAGCGCCACGTGCGGCATCCTGCTCCTGGCAGCGGGTTGTGCGGCCACTGGATCGATCCGGCCCGCTCCCGGAGCTCCCGATTACCTGCTTGCGGAATCAGCCACCCGGGACGTCATACAAGTCCAGTACCTGGGCACCGGCGGCTACCTCTTTCGTCGCGGCGATAACGCGCTCCTCACGGCTCCGCTCTATTCTAACCCCGGCCTGCTCCGCGTCGCTTTTGGCCGGATCGCCCCCCGGACGGCCCGCATTGACCAGCTGCACCCTCACGCCAACGGCGCTGACGTGCAAGCCATTCTGGTTGGGCATGCCCACTATGACCATCTCCTCGACGTGCCTTACATCGCCGCCCGATTTCATCCGCAGGCCACTATTTATGGCAGTGCGTCGGTCGGCCGGATTGTTGTCGCCGCAGATCCGTCTCTGGCTGGCCGGATGCGAGTTCTGGGCCCCGGGCTTGCCCGTGATGGGCAGCCGGGCGAGTGGATTTACCTGGGTGATAGCACCATCCGTTTCATGGCCATCGAGTCGGACCATGGCCCCCATTCCTGGGGCCTGCACTTAATGCAGGGGGAGGTGCGTGGCGGCCTGAAGCATGCCCCCCGCCGATCCTGGGGCTGGCGGGAGGGACAGACCTTGGCCTACCTCATCGACTTTCTCGCCGCTGACGGCCACGTTGATTTCCGGGTGCACTACCAAGACGCCACCAGCCATTTCCCTCTGGGGGCCCCGCCCGAATTTGTTCTAACGGATAGCCACCGTGTCGATCTGGCTATCGTTGCGGTAGGCGCCTGGTTCCAGGTAACGGACTACCCTGGCGCCCTGCTGCAAAGCATGCGGCCTCGCCATGTGATCCTGGGGCATTGGGAGAATTTCTTCCGCTCGGCCCTCAAGCCCCCGCGGGCCCTATTTTACACCACCCGGCTGCGCGCCTTCGTGGACTACATTGACGGGCAGCTCCCGGAGGACAGCCGCTGGCTGGTGCCGCTACCCATGGCGACCTACCTCTTCCCCGTGACGGCAGCGGTTGCCCCGGCGACGCCCTGATGCGGCGCTTGCAGGCCGGCTCAATTGTAGGTGGGCAGGAAGGAGTACTCCCGGGCGTATTCCAGCATTTGCGCACTGAAGTCATCGGGGTAGGAAATCTCCACGTCCACCAGGTCGTCCCCTTTCATCACCGCAGTCAGCCTGGGGTTGATGAACCCGCCGTAGGGGGCGATGCCCAATTTTTCGTAGCGCTCAAGCACTTCCGCGTGCAGCTGGGGGTCGACCTTGACTCCGTAGGTCTCCACGAGCTGCCTGGCGGCTTCGTAGTCGCCCTGTGATTTGATGCGCTGAACTTCGCGCAGCAGACGACCGAATATCGTGCGCAGGCGCTGGTAATCCCTGATGACAAAGTAGGTCCTCCCCTGCTCCACGACCCGCTCGATCACGTTGTCCGCCTGCCCCTTCTCGAACGCCCAGGCCGCCACCAGCTGCCGGTTGCGCATGTGCGTCTGCTCCAGGTTTGCACCCGCTACGATGCGTGTCAGCTGGGTCATGAGGCCGTTGCGGATGTTGCTATCGTAATCTGACCTGCCCACGTCCAGCGACGGCATGACGCCAATCTCGATCAGCTTGGGATCCAGGATGTAGTAGAGGCCCACCAGGTCGGCCCGGGCCTCTTCCAGCACCGCGGCATAGCTCTTCAGCGTTTCCCGTGGCGTTCCCACGCCCGGCTCCAGCTGGCCCGATGCATGGCCGATGACTTCGTGCATGTCCGTGCTCAGGTTGTCCGCCAGAGTGCCCCATTCGTTGGCGCGCCTGATCTCCTCGGCGGAATAGCCGAACTCCTCGAGGAATCCGTTGCCCTTGGCCACTTCGGCGTAGGCATCCATGATATTCCCCAGGCTTACCGACTTGGAGCCGTGCTCTTTCCTGATCCAGCTCGGGTTGGGGAGGTTGATGCCGATGGGTGAATAGGGTGAAGCGTCCCCCACCTCAACGACAACGTTGACGACGTTGGCGGTAATGCCTTTGACATCCGGTTTCTTGTGCGTCTCCATGATGGGGGAGTTGTCCTCAAACCATTGCGCTTCAGCTCCGATGGCGTCGATGCGCCGCGTGGCGTCGGCATCCTTCAGCTGCACCACCGACTCGAATGATCCCCGGTAGCCGAGGGGGTCATCGTACGTTTCGATAAAGCCGCTGATCACATCGATGGGGGCGGACACATCCTGCACCCAGGCGATGCTATAGGCATCGTACTCAGCCAGGTCGCCGGATTTGTAGTAGGCGATGAGCCGTTCCAGAGCCTCCTTCTGCTGGACGTTGCTTGCCACCATGCTGGCCTTTTCCAGCCACAGGGCGATCTGCTCCAGGGCCGCTCCATACATGCCGCCCACCTTCCAGACCCGCTCCTCAATACGGCCATTTATCTTGACCAGCTTGGAATTCAGGCCGTAGGAGATCGGTGTGGCATCGTTCTTGTCGATCAGCCGGCCGTAGAAGGCTTCCACCTCCGCTTGCGTGACGCCTTCGTAAAAGTTCACCGCCGAGGTGGCAATCTGGTCTACGTCGGGCTCGAGGTTCACTTTTTTAGCCGCCACGGTAGGATCGAACAGAATTGGGGCCAGAAACTCAAGCAGCTCCTCCACGGACTGTTCCGCTTTCAGCGGGAGCGACTCCGCCGGCACGGCACGGGCCAGCCCGGCAAAATATTCGCGTGAGAACCCTGGCTCGAGCTTGGTGCTGGCGTAGTGGTGGTGGATGCCGTTGGAAAACCAGACGCGCTTGGCATAAACCATGAAGTTGCCGAAATCCTCATTGGAGCGATCACCATCGTACCCGTTGACAATGGCCTCCAGTGTGCGTCGCACCAGCAAGTTGTACTTGTAGTTCTGATCGTAGTAGATATCGCGCCCCGACAGCGCCGCCTGGTACAGGTAGTAGAGCAGCTTTTTCTGCTCGATGGGCAGCTGCTCAAAGCCGGGCACCCGGTAGCGGGCGATGTACAGATCGGCAAACTGCTCCGTCTGATATTTGAAATCCTGTTCCCTGGACGAGCATCCGGACATGATCAGCAAGCCCAGTGTCGTCGCAATCAGCATCATTTTACGTGCGGTCATCAGCAGGCACCTTTTCATGAGGTTATTTGTCGCCATGATAAGCTGGTTGCAGGGGGCTGAAATGTACGGCTGCCATGAGCTGCTGGCCAGATGCAGGCTCATGCTTGGCGCTAGGCCTTGGCCTTCCCACCGGTCAGCCCGGTCAGTTGTCGCCGCTCCAGCCAGCCCAGAGCGGTATCCACAACCATGGCCAGCACCGCAGCCGGCACGGCCCCGGAGAGGATCATGCGGGGCGAGTTGAACGACAGTCCCTGAACGATAGGCTCCCCCAGTCCGCCGGCTCCAATGAAGGCCGCCAGCGTTGCCGTCCCCACCGATATCACGGCAGCGGTGCGGATCCCCGCAAAGATGACCGGCGCGGCCAGGGGCAGTTCCAGCCACAGCAACCGTCGCCAGCCTTCCAGCCCCAGGCCGGCGGCCACTTCCCGCAGGGCGGGGGAGATGTCCCGGATGCCGGTGTACGTATTGCGGAGAATGGGCAGCAGGCCATATATGAACAGCGCGGCGATGGCTGGCACCACGCCGATGCCCAGCAGCGGGATCATGAATCCCAGCATGGCGATGGACGGGATGGTCTGCACCACCCCTGCCAGGCCCAAAACGATACCCGCCGCGCGCTTGTGGCCCACCAGCATTATGCCTACCGGCACCGCCACGATCACGGCCAGCCCCACGGCGATGCCCATCAGCAGCAGGTGTCTGAGGGTCTGCCTGACCAGCGGGGATCGGCTCGCCCGGCTGTCCGCCGGCCGGTCTGAGACGGATCCAGCCCGCTCCCTGATGAAGGCCGCCACCACCGCTGGGTAGTCATCGGCGGCCAGCGCAACCCGGTGGTTCAGGGCCTGCATTTGCCCGTCACTGATTTGCCCGGCGAAACGGTTGAGCACCGTGGCCAGCTCCGGGTGCCGGGTCAGCGTTGCCTCCCGGATCAGGGGGGCCGCCAGATACTCCGGAAAAAAGTTCCGGTCGTCCTCCAGCACCACCAGGTCGTACCGGGCGATCTCCCCATCGGTGGCGTAGGCGTCCATCACGTCAATTTGACCGGCCTGCAGCGCGTCATAGGCCAGGACGTGTTGGATACCGCGGGCCTCGGTCAACCGCAGGTCGTAGGCCGCCACCATACCCGGATAGCCGTCGACCCGCCGCATGAATTCGTGGGTAAACGCTCCCCGCATCCCTGGCTCCCGGGCCAGCTGGGATAGGGTCGCCAGACCGCGGGCCTCGGCCACGCTGCGCGTCACCACCAGCGCCCAGCTATTATTGAAGCCGAACGGCTCCAGCCAGGTAATACCCCAGCGGCGGCGAAACTTGGCCCGCAGGGAATCCAGCCCCTGGTCGGCGGGATCGGTGGACTTGAGAATCGCCAGGGCGCCGGTGCCGGTATACTCGGGGTACAGGTCGATGGAGCCGGAACTGAGGGCGTTGAAACTGGTGAAGGTGCCCTGCATGCCGAAGCGCCGATCCACCTCCAGGCCGGTCTCGGCCTCGATGAGCTGGGCCATGAGTTCCGCCAGCACATAGGACTCGGTGAACGATTTGCTGCCTATGGTGATCGTCTCCGCCCGCAGCTGCGCAAAGCCCAATCCCAGGATGGCGATAAGCCCCGCTACCAGGTGACGGAACACCCCACAGGGCCGGCGCTGGACGCTTACGCGTCTGGTCCTCACGGCTGTTCTTTCCCACCGCCACTGGGCTTGGCGCCGATGAGTTCGGCGGCCAGCAGGCGGCGAATAAAAGCTGATTCGGGCTGCGCGAGCATGCGCTGGGGGGTGTCCACCTGTTCCAGTCGCCCCGCTACCAGCACCGCCACCCGGTCGGCCAGCCTGAACGCCTCGGCCAGGTCGTGGGTTACCAACAGCGTAGCCACGTTCAATTCCCCCAGGATGCGGAGCAGTTCCTCCTGCAGCTGGGCGCGGGTCAGGGGGTCGAGGGCGCCGAAAGGTTCGTCCATGAGCAGGATGGCAGGCTTCAGCGCCAGTGCGCGTGCGACCCCCACGCGCTGCGCTTCCCCGCCGGACAGCTCGTGTGGATAGCGGCGGCCGTATTCCGCCGGATTGAGTTCCACCAGCGCCAGCAGCTCGTCCACCCGGCGGGCAATCTTGCCCCCGTCCCAACCCGATAGTCGTGGCAATATGCCAACATTTCGAGCCACCGTCCAGTGGGGGAACAGCCCCACCTCCTGAATGACGTAGCCGCTGATCCGGCGCAGCGCCTGCAAGTCCCAGCGCTCCACCGGCCGGCCATTCACCTCCACCCGGCCCGCCGTCGGCATCACCAGTCCGTTCACCATTTTCAGGGCGGTCGTCTTGCCGCCGCCGCTGGGTCCAATGAGCACAACGGTCTCGCCCGCCGCCACCTCCAGGTCCAGGTCCCGGATGATGGGAGCGCCGCCATAGGACATGCTCACCGCTGAGAATTGGATCATGCTGTCGAGTGCACCTAGGGGGTCCTGGCCAGGCGCACCCCGATAAAGCGTTCCCGGGTGCGGGGATAAAACCAGTTGCGGAAGCTGGCCCGCAGCATGGGAGCCTGGCTGGCGAATGAGCCGCCCCGCACCACCCGGTGCTCGCCGTCAAACCACTGCTGGGAGTACTCCGGATAGGGGTACGCCTCAAAGCCGGGGTAGCCGTCAAAGGGGGTGCTGGTCCACTCCCAGATGTTGCCGGTCATGCCGTGCAGGCCGTTGGGCGTGACGTTGCCTGCCTGGCCCACCGGCACGGTCCAGCCCAGCGGCTGACCAAACCGGGCCCGACCGGCATCGGGCGCTTCATCCCCCCACGCATAGGTCCGTTGCCGCCCCCGGTCCGGGTCCCAGGCCGCGGCCACCTCCCACTCGGCCTCAGTGGGCAGCCGCATGCCACGGTAGCGGGCATAGGCTTCCGCTTCATAATAGGCGATGAGCATGACCGGGTGGGCCCGGGGCAGGGCTATTTCGCCGGTGATGGTTTTCTGCCGCCAAGCCCCATCTTCTGCCCGCCAATACAGGGGTTGCACCGCCCCGGTCTGCTGCTTCCATTGCCAGCCCTCCGGGCTCCAAAACTCCTTCCGCCGGTAGCCCGCATCCAGAACGAATTCAAGGAACTCGGCATTGGTGCAGGGGTATTGAGCCAGCAGGAACTCGTCCAGCTGAACCGTGTGTCGCGGCCACTCGTTGTCATACGAGAAGAGCGGATCAGCCCGCATGCGGCCCACGGCGTGCTCACCCGCCGGGACGTGAATTTCGCGGTTCTCGGATGGCGCCTCCGTGGTAACATCCAGGTCATGGCCGGCGGAAAGGTCCAGCTCCAGCATCTGCAGCTGATAGGCGATGGTCTCGACGTGTTGATATTCGTGGGTCACTACGTTCTGAAATACGTAGCCGTCGCGGGTGAGGGGGTTGGCCGCGTCCAGGTCTACCCGCTCCAAAAACTCCAGCGCCAGCTCTCGCACTCTGGTACTGAACGCCAGTACCTCCTCCCGCGGGGGCAGGTCCTCCAGCCGGCTCTGGGGATTCTCCGTTGAGAACAGGTAACACAACTCAGGATCGGGGCAGGCCCCACCTTGGGCCTGCTCGATAATCCAGCGCGACTCATACATGCCCACGTGTCCCAGATGCCACCGCAGGGGGCGAAAGTCGGGGTGCAGCGTCCGGTTGAGGTCTCGGTCTGGCACCCGGTTCCACAGATTCAGTATCAGGTTCCGCGCCGCGGTCAGGTCTCCTTCGATGGCGGTCTTGCGGGGATCGGTCATGACGGAAGTTCGTTTTCGGATTTCAGGTGTCGCCAGGCGAACCCTACGAGTGTCGCCTCGAAGATGTCTCAATTTATTACCCTTTCATCACTTCCGCCACCCTCATAATTTTGGCCGCCCACAAGATGGAGCCCCGGCCAGCTTATGACCCTGCAAACAACCATTTCCGAAGAGCGCTGCACTGTCCAGGTAGTGCCATCAAGCCACCGCCTGGAAACCGTCCACGATGTGGTTCGCAGCGGGCTGGCCCATACGCCCAAGACCCTCCCGGCGTTCCTGCTCTACGATGAGCGCGGCTCAAAACTCTTCGAGGACATCTGCCTGTTGCCGGAGTACTACCTCACGAACTCGGAGCAGGCCATTCTGGATGCCCATGCCGGTGAGATGGCCTCCTATTGCGCCCAACAGCTGCAGCTTATTGAGCTGGGCAGCGGCAGTTCCACCAAGACACGCACATTCCTGAATGCCCTCTACGCCCGTGGGCGGCGCCCGGTTTACAGGCCCATCGACATTTCCCGCTCCATGCTGTACCGCACTGCGCGGCAGCTGGTAAAAGAGTACCCCCAGCTGCAGGTGCACGCCATCGCCAGCGATTACCAGCGGGGACTCGAGGAGGTGGCCCGGCGGCAGGGGCCCCAAAAGGTCTACCTGTTCCTCGGCTCCAACTTGGGCAACTTTTCGCCTACCGAAGCCGTGAGCTTCCTCCAGCAAATCCGAACTACCATGATCCATGAGGACCTGCTGTTTCTGGGGGTTGACCTGGTAAAACCCCTCCCCGTCCTGATGAGCGCCTACGATGATGAACAGGGGGTTACCGCCGAGTTCAGCAGGAACGTTCTGGTGCGCCTCAACCGGGAGCTCCACGCCAACTTCGTACCCGAGCGCTTCCGGCACCTGGCGGTCTGGAATCCTGAAAATCAGGCAGTGGAGATGTACCTCGAAAGCCAGGGCGAGCAGACGGTCTACATCAAGGACCTGGACCAACTTGTCGCCTTCGCCGATGGTGAGACCATTCACACCGAAAGCAGCCACAAATATACCCTCGACAGCCTCACCAGGCTGTGCACGGCAGCCAAGCTCCGGATCCGGCGAACGTGGACCGATCAGCAAGGTTATTTTGCGCTGAACCTCATCAGTCCTGCCCCTGAGAGCTTGGCCTGACCGGCAGCCGGACCCCTCTGCGTCGCCGGCGTTTGACTATCCCCCATCCTTGTCCGTAAGCTCGGGCTCCGGTTTGCGGGCTCTGCCGCGCGCAGCCGGGAGGAGCAATTCACGTGGGCATCACACTGGTTCGGGGCGACATCACGGTGCAGCAGGTGGATGCCATCGTCAACGCAGCCGACCCAACCCTGCTGGGCGGCGGTGGCGTTGACGGCGCCATTCATCGCGCCGCCGGTCCCCGGCTGCTGGAGGAGTGCCGCACGCTGGGCGGCTGCCCGACCGGCGAGGCGCGCATCACATCGGCCTACCGGCTCCCGGCCCGCTTCGTCATCCATACGGTGGGTCCCGTTTGGAACGGTGGCGCGGAGGGTGAGCCGGAGCTGCTGGCCGCCTGCTATGGCAGCGTCATGAAACTGGCAGCCGAACACGGCCTGGCCTCCCTGGCCTTGCCCTCCATCAGCACCGGCGCCTACGGCTTCCCCATCGCTCGCGCGGTTCCCATTGCCGTCGGGACAGTAGCGGGCCTGCTCGCCGCCGCGGGGGCAGGGTCGGCGCTGAGCGAGGTCCGTTTTGTCTGCTTCAGCGCGGGCGTTTTCGATGCTTATGAGCGGGAACTCCAGGCGCGGGGATTCGAACTCGACACACCCCCTTGAGGGCCACACTGCCTCTAGTCGGGCGACATCAGTCAGGAGCTTAACTTTTGGAATACGTACACTTAGGGCGCTCGGGGCTAAAAGTAAGCCGGCTCTGCCTGGGCACCATGAACTTCGGGCCCCAGGCCAGCGAGGCGGACAGCTTTGCCATCCTGGACCAGGCCCTGGAGCTGGGCATCAACTTTATTGATACCGCCAATGTTTATGGTTGGGAAAAGGGTGCGGGCATCACTGAGACCATCATTGGCCGCTGGCTGGCCCAGGGGGGCGGCCGCCGCGAGCAGATCGTGCTGGCCACCAAAGTCTACGGCAGCATGGGCGACGGCCCCAACGACGGCCGGCTGTCGGCCTACCATATCCGCCAGGCCTGCGAACAAAGCCTCCAGCGGTTGCAAACCGACCACATCGACCTCTACCAGCTGCACCACATCGACCGCGGCACGCCCTGGGATGAGGTCTGGCAGGCGCTGCAGCTGCTGGTGCAGGAGGGTAAGGTGCTCTATGTGGGCAGTAGCAATTTTGCCGGCTGGCACATCGCCCAGGCCAACAGCCTCGCGGCCGGTCGGCACTTTCTGGGCCTCGTTTCCGAGCAGAGCCTGTACAATTTGAGTGCCCGTACCATTGAGCTGGAAGTCATCCCAGCCTGCCGCGAGTTTGGTCTGGGCCTGCTTCCATGGAGTCCTCTGGCCGGCGGGCTGCTGGCAGGGCCACCTGGGCCAGCGGCATCCGGCGGGCGGCGGGCCGAGCCCAGACTACAGGAGGCGGTGACCAAGCACACGGCCCAATTGGAGCGCTACGAAAAACTCTGTGGCGAACTGGGCGCGGAGCCCGCCCAGGTGGCTTTGGCCTGGCTGCTCCGTAACCCCACGGTAACCGCCCCCATCATCGGTCCCCGTACACAGGCCCAGCTGGACGGCGCTCTGCAGGCCCTGGAGCTCGAGTTAGACGAACAGGCCCTCGCCTCGCTGGACGATATTTGGCCCGGTCCCGGCGGCCAGGCCCCCGAAGCCTACGCCTGGTAGGCTGGACTCCCCCTCCCCCCGGCGCTCCGCCAAACCCGGCGAGTCGTGTAGCCCTCAGCCTGCGGTGGCCAGCTGCAGGTACACTTGACGGCTGCGGGGACCGTCAGGACCTACCAGGCAACAAGGCACATTTACGGCTCTGGCTCTTTCGCCAGCTCCCAGGCTAGCTCGTCGATTTTGTCCGGAATTGTACTCAAGCTTTCGGTTTTGACGTCAGCTATGGCCATCACCTTGGCGGTATTCGTGTCGATGAGCTTCACAACGACAGAGATGGTATTACCGAACTTTGAGATGGTCCCGGTCACAATGGCTTCCACGCCGTAAACTTTACCGATTTCAGCGGTGGTCTGCTCGTCGAGTGCGCCGGTGAGTCCCAATTCCTGTTCCTCCAGCACCTTCTGAAGCAGGACACGTTCGTAGAGGCTGAAAGTCCCGGTCCTGTAAAGGGATGAGCTCATCCACTCCGCTACGATAGTCCCGGCATCTTCTATACCTAGACTTCCTTTTTCCTGGAATTCCACCACGGCGGTATTCAAAACTTCGGTTCGCAGTTTCACTGTGGGTTCAGACGTGGTCTCGACAAGGTCTGGAATACTTCCCCCCGTTATAAGCTGGACCACCTCAGACACGCCTTTCGTTAAAAGTAGACCAAACTCGCCCCGAAAATCAAGGGGCACTGATACCGTGATTCTGCCTGTCTCTACATCAATCATCCGAATGTCAATGCTGTAAGTGGATCCAAACTTGCTTATTGCACCTACTAACATAAGCTGAGCACCTAGCAACCGGCCGACTTCGATAGCGCATTCGTTAGAGACACAGCCAGTAATTTGCAAGCCCTGCTCCGCAAATAGCGATTCGACTTCCGGAGCCACCGCTGCCCCGCCGCAAAAGCAGTGTTTCAAGTTCCCGCTCAACAGTTTCTGGATCGCCCCCCGCTTGCCGGTTTCGCCAGCCGCCTGCAACTGCTGAGCGATCTTCTGATAAAAATACGGCACGCCGTTGAGCACCGTGGGCTGAGCCAATTGGCAATCGCGCACGATCGTCTCGCGACTTTCGGCCAGCACCAACCGTGTGCCGCCGTAGAGCCAACTGTAGAGGT